>NZ_JAJAFY010000051.1:0-33491 GCF_025384885.1 Photorhabdus kleinii | reverse complement strand
TGTATCAGCTTAAAAATATTTCTCAGATAGCGCATTCAAGACACCGCAGTCAGCTCGGTTTTTTATTGGAAATCGTCGCTAGCCTAATTGCTTATACATTCCAACCTAAAAAACCGAGCTTGAATTTACGGGATTGTGATATCGTTATTTTTAAACGAAGCTGAGGTTAATTAATAAATTGAAATAAAAGAGTTAATCATTAACCTAGGATTAAAACAAGAGGTTAACTTGTGAAATAGCTCTGAATTCAGGCGGCTTCTAATGAAAATACCTCTCCCGAAGGAGAGGCTGGACATAAAAACGTAATTAGTGTGTTTTTCCTTGTGCGATATCAAGTCCTGTTTGTGATCGAATAAACTGGATTCTAAATTGTTCTCTTTCTTGCATACCTTGTTGTGAATTATCGGTGATAGAAAATAGCCATGAACCAATAAAAGCGATAATCATTGAGAATAATGCTGGATATTCATAAGGATAGATTGGTTTCTCGTGACCGAGAATGCTGACCCAAATTGTTGGACCGAGAATCATTAAAACTACTGATGTAATTAATCCTAGCCAACCTCCGGTTAACGCACCACGAGTAGTGAGTTTACGCCAGTACATAGACAAAAGAATGGTTGGGAAGTTACAGCTTGCAGCAATAGAAAATGCTAATCCAACCATGAAAGCTATGTTCTGGTTCTCAAATAGAATACCTAATCCGATTGCGATAAATCCAAGTATCACAACTGTTATTTTTGATACTCTCAGTTCATCTCGTTCATTGGCTTTACCGCGTTTAATGGCGTTTGCATATAGGTCATGTGATACTGCTGATGCGCCAGCCAGCGTTAGCCCCGCAACAACGGCTAGAATTGTGGCAAAGGCGACAGCAGAGATAAAACCCAGAAACAAGTTGCTTCCAACTGCACTAGCGAGGTGAATGGCTGCCATGTTAGTACCACCAATGAGTGCGCCGGTAGCATCTTTAAAGGAAGGGTTTGGACTAACCAGTAAAATAGCACCGAAGCCGATGATAAAAGTCAGAATGTAAAAATAACCAATAAAGCCAGTAGCGTAGAAAACGCTCTTTCGGGCCTCTTTCGCATCACTTACAGTAAAGAAACGCATGATAATATGAGGTAAACCAGCGGTACCAAACATCAATGCCAAACCAAGAGAAAGTGCGGATATTGGGTCAGATACTAACCCTCCTGGACTCATGATGGCTTCACCTTTTGAGTGGACAGCAATGGCTTCTTTGAACAACGTATTGAAATTGAAGTTTACTATTTTCATGACCATAAGGGCCATAAAGGTGGCACCAGCTAGTAATAGGATAGCTTTGATAATTTGTACCCAGGTCGTTGCTAGCATACCGCCAAACAAAACATAAAGTACCATCAGGATACCAACCAATACGACCGCTACATGGTAATTGAGCCCAAAAAGCAATTCGATAAGTTTGCCTGCGCCAACCATCTGAGCAATAAGATAAAGGGCGACAACAAACAGCGAGCCAATTGCAGATAACGTACGGATTGGGCGTTGCTGTAACCGGTAAGAAGCGACATCGGCAAAAGTATAGCGTCCAAGGTTTCTTAATCTTTCGGCAATCAGAAATAGGATAATAGGCCAGCCAATCAAGAAGCCGATAGAATAAATTAGTCCATCATAACCAGACGTATAGACTAAAGCGGAAATGCCGAGGAATGATGCTGCGGACATAAAATCTCCCGCAATTGCCATTCCATTTTGGAAACCAGTAATACGTCCCCCCGCCGTGTAGTAATCAGTACGGGAGCGGGTTTTTTTTGAGGCCCAGTAAGTGATATAGAGTGTAAAACCAACAAACAGGACAAACATGATAATGGCCTGAATGTTGATAGGTTTCCTTTCTCCAGTTTCAGAGATTGCGTTAGCCCAGGTGAGATGAGGAAATAGCACTATTGCTAATAACAGGAACTTTTTCATTTCTTTACCTCACAGAGAATTTGTGAGGTAAGGTGATCAAACTCGCTATTGGCTCTGATTACATATAAGCCGGTTAAGATGAATGAAATAACAATTAAACCAATACCAACCGGTATTCCACGGGTAATACTGGAATCATTATAAAGGGGAGTACCTAGCCATTCTGGGGCAAATGCAATGAGAAAAATAAAACCGACATACAGAATTAATGTGATTATTGATAGCAACCATGCAAAACGTCCCCGCTTTTCAACCAATTCTTTGAAACGCGGGTTATTCTCGATCCCTTGGTAAATGTCGTCATTCATCGGAGTATATCCTCTTATATTTATTATATTTTGATTACAGCCGCCATAAGGCGGCATGATCTGTCACGAAATATTCATTGTTTGTTTTTCTTCCAACAATTTTTCTACTACTCCTGGATCTGCTAGTGTTGAAATGTCTCCTAGATTGTTGGTATCGCCGGAGGCTATTTTGCGCAGGATACGACGCATAATTTTTCCTGAACGGGTTTTTGGTAAGGAGTCTGTCCAGTGTAGGATATCTGGTGTAGCAATCGGACCGATTTCTTTACGTACCCAATTACGGACTTCTGTATAGAGTTCTGGAGAGGGTTCTTCACCGTGATTTAAGGTGACATAGGCATAAATTGCCTGCCCTTTAATATTATGTGGGGTACCTACGACAGCAGCTTCTGCAATTTTAGGATGAGAGACCAAAGCAGATTCAATTTCAGCAGTACCTAGACGGTGGCCGGAAATATTCAGCACATCATCAACACGGCCAGTTATCCAATAGTAGCCATCTTCATCACGGCGTGCGCCATCACCACTAAAATACATTCCCTTAAAGGTAGAGAAATAGGTTTGTTCGAAACGGTCATGATCGCCAAATAGTGAGCGTGCTTGTCCTGGCCAGGAATCGGTAATAACCAGGTTTCCTTCACAAACACCTTCTAGTAGTTCACCAAGATTATCAACCAATGCGGGCTGAACACCGAAGAAAGGTAGCGTTGCGGAACCTGCTTTTAGTTCGGTTGCGCCTGGCAGTGGTGTGATCATGAAGCCACCAGTTTCTGTTTGCCACCAGGTATCGACAATCGGGCATTTGCTGTTACCAATTTTCTGGTAATACCATTCCCAAGCTTCCGGGTTAATCGGTTCGCCAACTGATCCCATAATACGCAGAGAAGTACGTTTCGTTCCTTCAATAGCTTTGTCACCTTCCGCCATCAGGGCACGAATCGCTGTGGGTGCTGTATACAGGATATTTACCTGATGTTTATCAATAACCTGACTTAAACGGTTAACCGCAGGATAGTTTGGTACACCTTCAAACATTAGGGTAATAGCGCCACAGGAAAGGGGGCCGTAGAGCAGGTAGCTATGTCCAGTAACCCATCCCACATCGGCTGTGCACCAGTAAACTTCCCCCGGCTGATAATCGAATACATATTTAAATGTTAGAGATGCATATACAAGGTAACCTCCAGTGGTGTGCAGTACCCCTTTGGGTTTACCGGTAGAGCCTGAGGTATAGAGAATAAACAGTGGGTCTTCTGCATTTATCTCTTCAACTGGACAGTCAGCACTCGCGTCTGCTACCAATTCATGCCACCAAAGGTCGCGGCCAGATTGCCAGTGACCAATATTTCCAGTACGTTTAAAAACGATCACATTGGATACATTGACAACGGCTGCATTATTTAATGCGTCATCAACATTCTTTTTCAGGGGGATTGTACGTCCTGCTCTTAATCCTTCATCGGCGGTAATGACCAATTTGGTGTTTGAATCGATGATACGCCCGGATACAGCATCAGGAGAAAAACCTGCGAAAATAACAGAGTGAATAGCACCAATGCGGGCACATGCTAACATGGCAACCGCTGCTTCTGGCACCATCGGCATGTAAATAGCAACAACATCGCCTTTTTTAATACCCATATTTTTCAATACATTGGAAAACTGACATACATCATGGTGTAGTTCACGATAGGTTATTGCTTTGGATTCTGTTGGATCATCACCTTCCCAGATAATAGCGGTTTGCTCACCACGTTCTTTTAGATGACGATCGAGACAATTTGCGCTTAAGTTTAGTGTTCCATCTTCAAACCAGCGGATATTGATATGTCCAGGATCAAAAGAGGTATTCTTTACCTTGGTGTAAGGCTTAATCCAGTCAACAATTTTTCCTTTTTCACCCCAGAACCTGTCGGGATCTTGCAACGATAATTGGTAGTCTTGTTGATATTGTTGCTCATTCATCAGGGCATGTTCTGCAATGGCGATAGGAATAGGGTGCTTCATTATTTTGGTCATATAATATTCTCCTTACGAATGTTAATATTATGTCAAATCAAAGTTAACTAAAGTGTAAAGAGAATTTTTGTTTTTTTTTTGCGCGGAAGATCACGCAATAAAAAGAATATTTTTCACGTGATTGTCATTTAGTGTGGCGGGTTTATTTAGGTTTAATTGCTAATCAAAAATAGTAATTCAAAATCCTAATCCAATAATAATGTTTAATATAGACAAATTGACTGATAAGTCACTGAAACACAGTTGTATGATAAAACCATAATGAGAATATGGTGTTGATAAGCATTTCCAATAATATTTAATTAACTATAATGATCACGTTGTTCACAAGGTGTGGACTTTGAACCATTCTTATATGACTGGAGTACATGATATGAGCTATTCATTACCTTCTCTTCCTTATTCTTATGAAGCTCTGGAACCTCATTTTGATAAGCAGACGATGGAAATCCACCATACCAAGCATCATCAGACTTACGTTAATAATACCAATAGCGCCCTGGAAGCCTTCCCTGAGCTGGCAGGACTGGATATTGATGATCTGATTCAGCAATTAGATAAGATACCTGCTGATAAACGTACTTTTGTTCGTAATAATGCTGGTGGGCACGCTAACCATAGCTTGTTTTGGAAAGGTCTGAAATTAGGCACAACTCTGCAAGGTCCATTAAAAGAAGCTATTGAACGCGATTTCGGTAGTATAGATTCTTTTAAAGAGAAATTTGAGCAGGCAGCGGCTACCCGCTTTGGTTCTGGTTGGGCGTGGCTAGTACTGAAAGATGATGGCAAACTGGCGGTTGTATCGACTGCTAACCAGGATAGCCCATTAATGGGTGAAGCGATTTCTGGTGCATCTGGTTATCCGATTATTGGTCTGGATGTTTGGGAACATGCTTATTACTTACAGTACCAAAACCGTCGTCCTGACTATATTAAAGCATTCTGGAGCGTTGTTAACTGGGATGAAGCAGCGATACGTTATCAGGAAAAAGTGAAATAACTTTCTGAATAATTTGTCTTTTCTGCTATGCCGGCTGATATGACTGCCGGCATTTTTATTGGTTGAATATTGGTTTATGATGGTGATGTCAGACTGATTTCAATAAGGAAAGTGAATTATGTATTGTCCGCAGGTATATACGGGTAAAATTGAAATATCAGGAAAACTTTCTGCCAGCGCAATTAACAAACGGATGGTTGATGGTAGCTTGCGTCTGACTTCTCTAGGATTAGAAGGTGATGAACAGGCCGAAACCCGTTTCCATGGTGGCCCTGATCGTGCGCTTTGCCATTATCCCCGTGAACACTACGATTTCTGGAAACATCAATTTCCTGATCAGGAAGATTTCTTTATTGCTCCCGCGTTTGGCGAAAATATTTCCACAACGGGGTTGACTGAAGAAAATGTTTGTATCGGTGATATTTTCAGTTGGGGAGAGGCCATGCTTCAGGTAACTCAGCCTCGTTCGCCTTGTTACAAACTCAATTCTCATTCCGGTATCAGTAATTTTTCTGCCATTATGCAGGGGAGTGGCCGCTGTGGTTGGCTTTACCGAATTATTGCAGCGGGAAATGTTAGCCCGGATGAGCCTTTTGTTCTTGTTTCCCGTAATAGTGATGTTTTGGTTAAAGAAGCGGTAGCGATTGCTTTTAATATGCCATTTGATGAAGAGCAATATCGTCGGTTGATGAGTGCCGCTGGGTTATCTGCCAGTTGGAGCCTGACTATGCAAAAGCGGGTGATGTTTGGAAAGATTGAGGATTTTAACCGTAGGTTGTTCGGGAAATAATAAAATGTGCACGTGGTGAACGTGCACATTAGCACTGACACTACTTCCTACTTTCAGATGTTCAATCACCACTCGTTGTTGTTCCTCATTAAGTACCGAACGGCGTCCCATGTGTTTTCCTACTGCTTTAGCTCGTGCAATACCAGAATGAGTGCGCTCTATCAGTAAGTCTTGTTTAAACTCTGCCATTGCAGCTATTATCTGCATGGTCACTCTCTCGGCAGAACTGGTCAGATTTACTTCTCCATGACGCTATGAAGTTGAATGAAAAATAGGTGACGCTGGGGAAAAGACACGTCCCCTGCTGTACAAAAAACAGATTTAATTTAGAATTGTCCCCGTTCCCCAAACGGTCCCTAAGTCATGTGAGTGAATTTAAACGATTCCGCCAGTAATACCCGGTTATCCCGAACAATCCTGTTGAGATAGAAACTAAGATGTCCGATATCAATAATCTGCTGCGGGATCCGCAGTTTTTTTCCATGCTGCATAAACAGATGTTGCAGTTTGCTAGCTTGCAGTTGAATGATTTTCATCAGGCGGAAGACGTTGTTCAAGAGGCGCTGGAAGGGGCGATGAAGAATGCCTCTTCCTTTGCCGGACGAGCCGCCTGGAAAAGCTGGGTGTTTACGATCCTGCGCAACAAAATCTCGGACGCCTTGCGTATGCGTTATCGGCACAGCAGCGTGCAACTGACTGATGATGTTGATGAGCAAAATTTCGAAGCGCTGTTTGATGAGTCTGGTCACTGGCCACGAAACGAGCATTCTCAGCGCTGGCATTTACCGGATGAGGCGGCCGAACAGGAGCAATTTTGGACGGTTTTCGAGCTTTGTCTGACACAGTTGCCAACGCAAAACGCACGGGCATTTATGATGCGCGAATTTATTGGTCTTGAGACTCAGGAGATCTGTCAGGAGATGGCGCTCTCTGTCAGCAACCTGAATGTGATGCTCTGGCGTGCGCGTATGCGTTTACGCGAATGTTTGTCACAACGCTGGTTTTCCCAGGAGGATAAATATGCTTAGTTGTTACCAAGCTACACGCCTGATGTCTCAGGCGCTGGATGAAAAAATCGTGCTTTCTCAACATGTTCAGCTAATGCTGCATTTGAAAATATGCGACGGGTGCCGAAACTTCAGACAACAGCTTGCCGACCTGCGCACTATCACTTCCGCATTCGCTCGTGGCGAAAATGAGAATCAAAATAAAGTAACGTAGGGAGGGGGAATCAGGTACGATGTCGGTAAATCAGGCGATCAAGCGAAAACCTCCCACCGCCATAAGTCACCAGATACAACTGAGCCGTCAGCCAGGTAGCGTGAACAGGCCAGGCATCCGGATAAACAAATATCTGAATCACCAGCGTCATCACCATTAATGCTAGCGCGGAGAAGCGTGTCGCTAATCCGACAATCAGCAGCAGCGGAAACAAGTGTTCTGCGGTCGCGGCCATGACGGCAGCAACATCGGGTGGCAGTAGAGGAAGCTTGTACTCGCTGGTAAAGAGCGACACGGAGCTATCGGTAACTCGCGGAATCCCTAATTGCCAGGGTGTGCGTGTCTCCAGAATATCTATGTTTAATCCCACCACTTTGCTTTGGCCTGACAGCCAGAATGTTGCGGCAAGGCTAATGCGCGCCAGAAGGGGAATAACACTTTCCTGCGCAATGTGTTGCCCTTTTAACGCTAACATTTTGAGTAATGCTATATTGAGTAATGCCATTTTAGCGCTCCGTGTTGCTGTATAGAGAAAGGATCAGTCCATAGTGCTGCATGCGTTGTAAAACCGACTGAGGCTCAAAAGTTGCATCCTCCCTGGCGGCAATATCTAGGGCTTCGGTAAGACACCGACCGGACTGGAGCATAGCAACAAATTGCATTTCCGCACGGCTGAGCAACATTATTCGCACGTCGTCGTCAACGCGGCACAGCAACATATGTTCAGGCTGGAATGGGTCCAGCAGCATCTCGTTTTCATTTTGTTGGTGTGAGGCCCATAGGCTGAAGACGGCATAATCTGAACTAAAGAGCCGTACCGAAGGATGGAGCGCCATCAGCAACTGTGCGGGGTCGTCAACGGGGGCCGCTTCTGCCGTCTGTTTGGCAGGGTCCGCTGCATGCAGTGATTCGATAAACAACATTTCCAGCCGGGTGAGATCGCTCAGCCAAGGCCAGTCTGCCAACGGCTGAAATGTCGCAATCCAGTCCGGCAATTGTGCGCCATAGCTTGCCAAAACAGGAGAGGGTGGAGGTTGTTGACGTATAAACTCCGCCGCCATCGCACGAAAAAAGCACTTTCCGAGCTGGGCGAGAAGGACAGGGCAGTTTTCGGCCAGTGCGTCGATCAGCGACGCCATGACATTATTACGATAAACCGCAAAACGTACCGCTGGATCGCTATCGTTCCAGACTGTCAGCCCCTCTGGTACCGCGAGGTCGGGGTCAAGAAGTGCTTGATACAGTTGTTGTTGCATTTTTCGAGCTCTCCGTAATGTAACGCTGGGCATGGCCGGCTTCGTTTAGTAACACGTCTAATGGTGGGATATTGCTGTCCCATTCGATCAGGGTGGCGATCGGCCCTGTTTCATTCAGGGTCTCGTTATAAAGATCCCAGACAGGCCCGGTCACATGACTGTCGTGTGAATCAATCAACAGCAAGTCGTTTGCCCCATCGCGGCTTTCCGTATAGCCTGCCAGATGAATTTCACCGACACGGTGAAGTGGCAGTTCGAATAGCATCTGCCGTGGGCAGCGATTATGGTTGACGCCACTGATATAGAGATTGTTCACATCCAGCAGTAGTCCGCATCCGGTGCGGCGTATCACCTCGGAGATAAAGTCAGTCTCGCTCATGGTTGAGGCACTGAACTCGATGTAAGTAGATGGGTTTTCCAGCAGAATGGGGCGACGCAGCGCATTTTGTACCTGATCGATGTGTTCGCAGACCCGCGTCAGCGTGACGTCGGTATAAGGCAGCGGTAGCAGATCATTGAGAAATAGATCGTTGTGCGTCGACCAGGCAAGGTGTTCAGAAAAAACGGTCGGCTGGTAGCGTTCAACCAGCGCAGCAACACGTTGTAAATGAGTCTGATTCAGAGGACTTTCTCCTCCGATGGACATGCCCACACCATGAATAGAGAGCGGATAATCTTGGCGAATGGCGGTTAGTGCTTGATGAAACGGACCTCCCGCAACCAAATAATTTTCCGCGTGAATTTCAAAAAAACCAATGTCGGGTTTATCGCGCAGGATAGCGCGAAAATGCTCCGGCTTTAACCCGATCCCTGCTCTGGTCGGAAGCCTATTTAGCATGAGACAGTCAGGAGCATCACGAGAGACACTATGTGAGGGTAAAGAAATTGTCATCGTATGAGCTCCTGCCTGATGCCAGAATTACGCTTCTTTAAATGCGTCCAGTTGACCAAAACCAGTTGGGGAGGTCGGAGACTTCATTTTTACGCAGGAACCCGCCGGTACCATTTTCCAGGCATTACCCTGATAATCCTTTTTTGAGGTACCAGCACAGGTGGTGCCTGCGCCTGCTTTACAGTCGTTTTTCCCTTTCAGAGAAACGCCATAGCATTTCTCCATTTTGCTGCCGGAATCCGCCATTGCTGAAGTGCCTACCGTAATCAGTGCGCTGCCTAAGGCTAGGGCCAGTAATGCTTTTGTCGTTTGTTTAGTCATAGAACGTTCCTTTTATATTGGTGTAGAAGGTGAATTACTGCTTCGCTGAAACGAGCATTTGCTTCACTCGATTAGTCGCACCGCACATCAATTTCTTACAGTGAATATGAGAAAAAAAATGATTTTTTTATAGTTAACTGATTTTTAATGACTTATTTTTGTGAATCAGATATTGGTCTGTACAAGGAATAGGCTTTTTTAGGATGTTTTCCGTATGTTCATCGTAGTAGGCATGAAAGTGGGGTGGGTTGTGATAGTCATAGTACATCGGTATCAGGGTGACAAAGAACTTCCGATTAAACCGAATAAAAATCAGGTGATTAAAAGTGGTAAAAACAACGGTTAAAACCTTATACTATTAAAATTAAAACTAAATAACTTTCCAAAATGGTGCTACACCTTATCTACTAACAACCCTATGCATAACAATGGGTTGAAGGAAACCACGTGTAGCGGAATTATGAAACCTTATTTAGAGGGTAAAACAACGACCTTTAATAATGGCTTAAAATTTGCCTGTCATAAAACTATCAATGGAAAATGAGAAGCAAAAATTGGTTTTGTTAATGGTTATATTCCCCGAAAAAAGTAAATATGAATAGGTTAATCAGGTAATATATTTTCCAAAATGAACCGCTTTAATAATATTTTCAACCGCAGAATAAACTTTTTAATAAACCAGTTAAATAATCGAATATGAAAAATCGGAATATCTTAAATAGGTCAGTTTAAGCTTGCTTTATACTGTTTTAATTTGTCCAATCGTATTGCTTTTCTGTAGCCTGAAATGTGCACGTGGTGAACGTGCACATTTTATCTCTTAATTAAGGGTGAGCAATAAAACCAACAGCTTCATACACTTTATCTAGCGTAATCTGAGCGCGGGCTTTTGCCTTCGCTGCACCTTCTGCCATGATTCTGTTCAGCAGGATTTCATCATTACGGAAATAGTGGAAACGCTTTTGTAACTCAGTCAACATACCGGAAACTGCATCAGCAACAGCACTTTTTAAATGACCATACATCTGGCCTTCAAATTCTGCTTCCAGTTCAGGAATGGTTTTGTCAGTAACACCCGCGAGGATATCTAATAAATTGGAAACACCCGGTTTTTGTTCCAGATCATAGCGAACACGAGGAGGTTCTTCTGAATCTGTGACTGCGCGTTTTATCTTTTTAGCGGCTGATTTTGGATCTTCCAACAGAGCGATAACGTTGTTACGGTTATCATCTGACTTGGACATTTTCTTTTCTGGGTCTTGAAGGGCCATAACACGGGCACCACCGGTTGGGATAAACGGCTCTGGTAAAGAGAAGATATTGCCGTAGATGGCATTAAATCGTTGAGCAATATCACGGCTCAATTCAAGATGTTGTTTCTGATCGATACCTACAGGAACCTGATTTGTTTGGTATACCAAAATATCCGCTGCCATCAGTACAGGATAGTCAAACAAGCCTGCATTGATGTTTTCGGCATGACGAGCTGATTTGTCTTTAAACTGAGTCATGCGGCTGAGTTCACCGAAATAAGTATAACAGTTTAGAACCCAGCTTAACTGAGCGTGTTGTGGGACATGAGATTGGACAAAAATAGTACTTTTCTCTGGGTCAATGCCACAAGCCAGGTAGAGAGCTAGTGTATTCAGAGTGCGTTTTCTCAACTCTTTTGAGTCCTGGCGGACTGTAATTGCATGTTGGTCAACAATGCAATAGATGCAGTCATAATCATCCTGCATTTTAACCCACTGACGTAACGCCCCCATATAGTTACCGATGGTTAGTTCACCGGAAGGCTGTGCGCCGCTGAATACAATAGGTTTTTGGGAGTTTAGTGTTTCAGATACAGTGGGTTTATTCATTTTATTATGCTTCCTGAAGTTTTAAATATGGGAGTCCAATTATGGATAGCAGATCCGAAAAATTCGTTAATATGCAATCTGGATTGCTTAATGCAATAGATTCACCGTAGTTATATCCATAAGTTAAACCAACACAAGGGCAACCAGCCGCTTGTGCTGCTAAAATATCATTACGGGAATCACCGACAAAGAGCAGTTCTTCCTTACGCAGTCCGAATGTGCCCATTGTTAAATAAATAGGTGCCGGATGTGGCTTTTTCTCTTTAACATCATCACCACCTAACACTAATGAAAAATATTCACTGATGCCTAAAGAAGCCAGCAGAGGAGCAATGAAAGGTGTTGGTTTATTGGTGATGATACCCATTGGCAAATTGTGTTTTGCCAGTTCAGCCAATGTAGCTTTGACTTCTGGGAACAGTTGACTGCCTGTTGTTACAGTTGTTTCATAGAATCGATCAAATAGCTCACGGGTTTCTTTATGCAGTTGCGCGGTCAATTTGACTCTGGCCCATGTCAACGCCCGTTCGACCATAATGTCTGCGCCATTACCTACCCAAGCAGCAACCCGCTCTTTTCCCGCAGCAGGGAGATCTTTGGCTAACAGCGCTTGATCCAGTGCATCAGCCAAACCATCGGCGCTGTCTACCAGTGTGCCGTCCAGATCAAAAGCGATAGCACGAATACCTTTTAATACCTTACTTGCCATGAGATACCTTTGACAATTCACTACGCATATTATCAATAACAGTTTTGTAATCAGGCTGATTGAAAATAGCTGAGCCAGCAACAAACATATCTGCTCCCGCGGTTGCTGCTGCGGCAATGTTGTTAGCTTTAATGCCACCGTCTACTTCAAGACGAATATCATAACCGCTTTCATCAATGATTTTACGAACCTGACGCAGTTTCTCTAGTGTTCCAGGGATGAAAGATTGGCCACCGAAACCGGGATTTACCGACATCAATAGAATGATATCCAGTTTATCCAAGACATAATCAAGATAACTCAATGGAGTTGCAGGATTGAATACCAAGCCAGCTTTACAACCATGCTCTTTGATCAGTTGTAAACTGCGGTCAATATGCTCGCTGGTTTCTGGGTGGAAGGTAATGTAAGTTGCTCCTGCTTTGGCAAAATCAGGGATGATGCGGTCAACCGGTTTTACCATCAAATGGACATCGATTGGTGCAGTGATGCCATAATCTCGTAGAGCCTGGCAGACCATAGGCCCGATAGTCAGGTTAGGGACATAATGGTTGTCCATCACATCAAAGTGAACAACGTCAGCCCCTGCTGCCAGCACCTTAACTGTATCTTCACCCAGCCGCGCAAAATTTGCAGATAAAATGGATGGGGCAATCAGAAAGTCTTTCATTATCTTCTCCAAATCGTTTCTATCATCCCTTAATTGCCAGGCAAAAGGGGAGTGGATAAATCAGCGATATAATGCCAAAAGTTCGTCTACCTTACTGCGGGCAAGGATATTCCTGCTGATAGTACGACGTGCTTTGACAATATGAAGTGAAGCCTGATAGTACCATTTTCGCGTCATTGGCGTATCGTGGTTGGATATCAAAACAGGAATTGCACGTTCTGATGATAACTTAAATGCAATATTTGCCAGATTTTCCTGATCTGCAACGTTAAAACTATTGGTGTGATACGCCGTAAAGTTCGCTGTTGCTGACAAAGGAGCATAAGGAGGATCGCAATAGATAACTGAGCCTTTATGTGCTTCGTTCAACGTGTGTTGGTAGTGCTCACAGATAAAAGTCGCATTTTGGGCTTTTTCAGCAAACCAGTGTAATTCTTCTTCGGGAAAGTAGGGTTTTTTATAACGGCCAAAAGGTACGTTAAATTTACCATGAGAATTATAACGACAGAGGCCGTTGTAACAATGGCGATTGAGATAAAGGAATAACACGCTGCGATGGAACGGGTCAGTGCTTTGGTTAAATTGCTCTCGTAACTGATAAAAATGTTCGGCTGTATTGTATTCTTGGGTAAACAGAGGCTGTGTGTGGACGATAAACTCATCAGCCCTGAGTTTTACTGTGTTGTACAGGTTAATCAGGTCACTGTTGATATCAGCGAGGATATAAGAATCGTAGTCTGTGTTCAAAAAGACAGAACCTGCGCCAACAAATGGCTCTATCAGACAACTACCGGCTGGCAGATGACGTTTGATATCATCTACCAACGGGTATTTTCCACCGGCCCATTTTAAGAAAGCGCGTTTTTTTTTCATGCTGTCAATTAATTACTCAATCATTCCAGAGCCGCAGATTGTACTCTGTTTAGGACAGCATATCAGCGCCTAATAAATATTGTTTTATTTTCTTAGGTCTTGTTGCACTTGCTGCATCGTTCTAACCCAAGGTTTTTTCGCCTGAATCTCGGCTGGTAGAGATGAAACGGCCCGTTTGGCTTCAGAAACGGAACGGTAATCACCATGAATTAAAACAAACCAAACTTTTCCATTACGTTTAGTTTCATAAACTTTGTAATGGGTAAGATTATGCTTTTTAGCAAAAGCGGTCAGTGTATCTGAGCGGCTGGCACTACTTAATTGCAAAGTGTAGTGGTTTGCCGGGGTTTTTAATTGATCACTACTGGTGCTACTGACCACATTGTTTTTACTGCTAGCATGACTTGTCGATGGTTTTGATTTAGCTGGTGTTTCTGATTTCAGTGGACGGATATTTTCTGATTTCTGCTGTACCACCGGTGGCGGTGTTACTGGCAGTGATTGTTGGGTTTGATTCAGATTCTGTACTGCGTGATTTATATTACTTTGTTGTTGAGTCAGTGCATCAGGAATATTTCCTGATAATTCAATGCGCTGATTTTGGGTTTCGCCATTGTTAGTTTGAAGCTGATGAGGTTGAGTTGAAGTACCACTGACAGGAGGAACATTGATTTCCTGTGGTCTGTTGATTGTATCTGTAGTGGTATTCTCTGATGTTATGGATTGATTGTCATCGTTGCTGGATGATGAACTTGATAAATCAATATTCTTCTCGGCAACATTTGGCGATTGCTGTTTTTCATGTTCAGTTGGGGCTTTTAAGGCAGAACTGATAGCAATAATCAGCAGTAGCAGCACTAAAATCCCAATGCCGAGCATCATTTGCTGACGTGAAACCGCAAATTTGGGTTTGTTTAATGGCTGACGCGAGCGTGAAGGACGGCGATCTGAGGTATCTGGCCTAAACTCGTTATTTGCTCTTTGTTCATTTTCTGATTTGAATTCGTCCATATGCCCTCCAAACAGAGCCAATACTGCCAATTGCAATTGAAGTCAGTCCGGCAGGCTGACTTAACGAAGATAGAAATTTGTCTGATAGAGTCGTTATTTTATGACACAACAACCAGATGGATGCAAAAAAACATTTAATTTAATGCTATAAGCATACAACTTACTTAAAATTTACACACTTTCATAGTAAACACTGACGGATAGCGTCAAGAACACAGTTGTGTTCAATATCTGAGCGAAGATCAGCTTTACCTATTTTTGTTGGAAGAACCAGTCGTAATTTACCTGCTATAACTTTCTTATCTCGCATCATATGTGGGAGGTAGGCTTCTGGTGGCATGTTTTGTGGCCCGCGTACAGGCAGATTTGCCCGCTCCAACAATCGGATAATACGTTGAGTATCCTGTTCAAAGAAATTATCAACAAGTTGAGCTGTTCTTGCAGCCATGACCATTCCGGCGGCAACTGCTTCCCCATGTAACCAGACACCATATCCCATTTCTGTTTCGATGGCGTGACCGAAGGTGTGACCAAGATTCAGTAGGGCACGCAAGCCACTCAATTCTTTCTCATCTGCTGCGACAACTTCAGCTTTCAATTCGCAGCAACGACGGATGCAGTAAGCCATTGCTTGGTTGTCAAGAGCCAGGAGTTTATCCATATTATCTTCAAGCCAACTAAAAAATACGCTGTCGAGAATGATACCGTACTTGATGACCTCAGCCAGACCGGAAGAGAGTTCGCGGGCTGGAAGCGTTTGCAGGCAATTAAGATCGACCATCACAGAGACTGGTTGATAGAATGCACCTATCATGTTCTTGCCAAGGGGATGGTTTACTGCGGTTTTTCCTCCGACAGAGGAATCAACCTGGGCAAGAAGGGTGGTAGGCATTTGAATAAAACGGACACCACGTTGATAACAGGCAGCGGCAAAACCAGTTAAATCACCGATTACGCCGCCACCGAGAGCGATAAGCGTTGTGTCCCGGCTGTGGTTATTTTCCAGCAAAGCAGAAAATACGTCATTTAATACGGAAAGAGATTTGTACTGTTCACCATCAGGTAGAACTACTTCATCTACCCGAATCCCGGTTTGCTGTAAGATAGCTTT
The DNA here is from genome assembly GCF_025384885.1 of Photorhabdus kleinii. Lineage (NCBI taxonomy): Bacteria > Pseudomonadati > Pseudomonadota > Gammaproteobacteria > Enterobacterales > Morganellaceae > Photorhabdus > Photorhabdus kleinii. The sequence goes on along the minus strand of NZ_JAJAFY010000051.1, from coordinate 17,492 downwards.
TACTTTTGCCAAATACAGCGGAGCTAGGGTTTGATTTGTCACCAGCATAACTTGCTGGCCTGCTTTTAATGGTGCAAAAGCAGAAGGATCGTCAAATAACCCTTTTGCAATGGTAATTGGGTAACTACGTTCCCCTAAAGTGACAGTGATCTTTTCCATAAGCAGCCTTCGCCTTAATTATTTATCGCTGTACAGACTTGCTTAAATCAGTTCTTTTCCAGTAACTCAATGATTTGGTTAGCGACAACTTTAGCGCTTTGTTCATCGGTACGGATAGTGACGTCAGCAATTTCCTCGTATAGAGGGTTACGTTCGCTTGCTAAATTTTCTAAAACTTCGCGTGCTGGTGCATCGACTTGAAGTAAGGGGCGTTTTTTATCGCGCTGGGTGCGTGCTAGCTGTTTTTCAATGGTGGTTTCCAAGTAGACCACGACACCACGGGCAGACAGACGATTACGGGTTTCTCTGGATTTCACAGAACCTCCCCCAGTCGCCAGTACAATGCCTTGTTTTTCAGTGAGTTCGTTAATCACTTTTTCTTCGCGTTCGCGGAAGCCTTCTTCGCCTTCCACATCGAATACCCAGCCCACGTCAGCTCCGGTACGTCGCTCAATTTCTTGATCGGAGTCGTAAAACTCCATATTGAGTTGCTGAGCTAACTGACGACCAATAGTGCTTTTGCCGGCACCCATAGGCCCAACCAGAAAGATATTACGTTTCTCTGCCATGTTTTTGGTATTACTAAGACTATTCGTTAATGATAACCCGCCCCGCTAATCAAAATCAGCAGCGGGACCTAAACTGAAACCTCATGAGCGGTAATGTGAGATCAGATAACAAAATTATCTCAGTACATCAGCCAGTTTTGCAACTATATAAATCAACGACGAGCTTTTTGTGACGGAAGCTCTGGTTTCATTGGCTGATTATTGTGATGTTAAACCCGACCACTCAATTAGTTAACTCTTGTATGCTAAATCGGACTCAGCGTCAAATCTATAAACAGGATTAGTTGGAAAAATCTGCGCATCATCATACGGAACAGTTAAGTTTTTTAGACCCAACTCACTGATATAATAGTTATATTTTTATTTTTGATCAAATGTCCATCAATTGAGGTGTAATAAATATGACTAACTCACGTCGGCTGTGTTTATGACCTTTTTGGTTGAATAATGAGCCAATTAGTGGGATGTCCGATAGATAAGGGACCTTCTGGGTTTGCTCGCCTTTTTTCTGTTGAAAAATTCCACCGAGAATAAGTGTTTCACCATTTTTTACAGTAATTTGAGTTATTATTTCCTGTTTGTCGATGGTTAAATTCTCACCTCCTCCTTGACTTATTGAGATCCCTGGCATGTTTTGACTGATTTTCAGAGAGAGCCTGATTTTGTTTTTTCTCAGTATATGGGGTGTGACTTCCATTCCTAGTACGGCTTCTTTAAATTGCACGGTACTTTTCTCTTTTTCTTGGCTGATGTAAGGAATATCAGAGCCTTGCTTGATGCTGGCTAACTGTTGATGTGAGGCGGTTAGTCTTGGGCTAGCGATAATATCTAGTTGGTTTTCTTGTTCTAAGGCACTGAGCTCCATTTCCAGTAAACTGGTGTGAATGCGGGCAATATTAAACGCAAATCGATGCATGTTATCGTTGGCTGCTTGGTTGATATTGAGGCGGTTTATACCAGTTGATGTATTAATCTGCTCTCCTATCGGCATACCCCAGTAAATGCCGAGTTCATGTAATGCTTCTCGGCTACTGGTCACGATATGTGCAGTAATCTGCACTTGCTGCTGTGGTGTATCTATCTCTTTCAACCAGCTTTTTATCTGTGCGATGGCGATGGGGGTATCCTGTAAAATCAAACTGTTAGTTTCAGGATCAAAATCAACTTTACCTTCTTTTGTTATCAGTGCGGGCGTATTTTGCCTGAGATTCATGGCGATTCTTTCTGCATCTGCATATTGTAATACGGTTGAGAGGGACTGAATTTCGGTCTCATTGACTGATTGATCAAATAACTCAACCGATTGCTCTTCTGGCTCTATCATCGGGGGAGCAAAAGGATTTCTTATTTCTGCAACAACAATAGCGGGCAGAAAAAGGATAAACAGAATAAATTTTTTAGTCATAAAATTCCTCATGTGAGGTTTCTGACAGGGTGATTTTGACGTTTAGAGATTCACCTGATGGTGAAATGGAAAGCTGTTTAATCAGCAGTGGTGGATATAACGCTTGTAACGCCTCAAGAAAACTTAGCATCTGTTCGTAGTTCAAACAAATTGTGATTTGCCAGAGCGTTTTTTCCCCTTCTTTTTTACGTTGCCACTCAAGAACTTGCGCGCCAGAGTTTATCAATGGCTGTTGTAATTGTTTTATTGTGGTAATTTTTACCTCATTTTGTCGCGGCTTACTGAGTACATTTTCTATTTGGTTGATGTGTTGTTGTATATCTTCCAATATCGGTAGCTGATTTAGTCGTTCATTGGCTGCTTTGGTATTGATTTGTTGAGCTGCTATTTTTTGTGTCAGGCTACTTCGCTGTTCAATTCTTTCTTGCCAGAAGAAAAGATAAAACAGAATCAGAAATGGCATGATAATAGCTTGCTGCCAGATAAAGAGCAGCCAGGTTGGTTTGGCAAACCACCATAGATAGTCACTTTTTATCATCGGATATCTCCGTCTGCCAGTTAGCGTCAATAATAAATTGTCTAATTTGTTGTTCGGTAGTGGTCATCTTTTTTAGTTGAATTCCAGACAATTGCCCGTTGTTTTCAAGATTATCCAGCAGAGACGTCATACTGGAATAATCCAGACTATTAGCAACCAGTTTTAATTGACCTGCCTGATCATCGAAAGCGGTTAACCAACTTCCTTCCGGTAATAATTCAGGTAATTCATTGAATAATTGCCAATGTTGTTGGTTCTGTTTCAGCCACGTTTGTTGTTGTTTTAATTTATAGGCCAGTTTGTTGTGAAGATTAACCGCCTCCTCTGTCTGAGTTATCTGTTGTTGCAAATATAATTGTTGCTGGTTGAGTTGCTGCCATTGTCTTTGATACTGGTTAATCGTTTCCTGTTGTTTTAATAACATCCAGACGAGCACTGTCAGCCACAACATCAATTGCAATAAGAGAAGAATCGCCCACCAACGATAACGATGTTTTAGCCGGGTTTGGCGCCAAGGTAGAAAATTAACCTGATACATCGTTACTTATCATCCGGTCTGAGTGCTAAACCACCAGCTATCACATATTCCATCAGTTGGATTGGCAGTGGTGGTTGATAGTGACGAAATGCTGTCAACATATCCCAAGAGTAAGTTCCTTCAGGTAGGGCTTCTTGTTGGTAGCTACTGTAGTAAACAGGCTGTTCAGCCATAGATGAAGCAAATAATTGACGGATAATCTGCTGTGGATAAACAGCTGTATTTGCTGATACTAGATCATAAGCGAAGGGGACATTGGCAGGAGATACCCATAGCCAACCAGATTGTTGCCTGTGTAACAGCCAACTATCAGCGGGAACGCCAGCATATTGCGCTATATAGCGTAGGGCACAGGGGGCAATATCAATGGCGTCTGGAAATATTCCTGCTTGTGCAAGACATTGTAGCCAGAGGTTGAGATCTTTCTGGCGAGCGGCGCTGATGTAGGCGTTTTGTTCAATAATACGGTAATCCAGCGCTAGTTCTCGGGTGTTAAAGGGAAATTGTTTCTCGGCACTGGCGTTGATAAACCAGCCTTGTTCCGGCTCTTTAAGATTGATATCTGGAGGTAAAATCAGACTCTTCTGCAATGTTTGTTGTACAGGTAGGGCAAGTCTGAAACTGATTTTTTTAGGTAATTCTTGGCGCCATTGATTTAAAATATCACATAATATTTCTGGCCGTTGTAAACGGCCCTCTGGCATGACAGCGTCAGATAAAAGATATTGCCAGCAGTGGCGAAGCTGCCAGCCATCTCGGCGTTTTATAGCTGCGACGGCGCGAAGGATGCCATTTTGGATGTCCAATCCGACATACCATTTTGGTGAATACATATATCGATCTCCATATCAGTAATTTTAATAAAAGACCATATTCAAGGTGCTGTGTAACCTTTATACTACGCGCCGATTGTTTATAAACCACCCGACTAACATGGCATGGGAAATTTCAGGTGAAGTTCGTAAAGTATTTTCTAGTCTTTGTCGTGAGTTGCATTTTTCTGGGAACGGCCTCGATTTTTGGTATGTACAAATATATCGAGCCTCAGTTACCTGATGTGGCGACATTAAAGGATGTTCAATTACAGACACCAATGCAGGTGTTCAGTGCAGATGGCGAGCTTATTGCCCAATATGGTGAAAAGCGCCGTATGCCTCTTGAGCTGTCCGAAATTCCACCCATTATGGTGAAGGCGTTCATTGCCACGGAGGACAGCCGTTTTTATGAACATCACGGGGTTGACCCTGTAGGGATTATCCGGGCAGCCTCTGTCGCGATGAGTTCAGGTCATGCATCACAAGGGGCAAGTACCATTACTCAGCAACTGGCGAGAAATTTCTTTCTCACTCCTGAGAAGACGTTGATGCGTAAAATCAAGGAAGCTTTTCTGGCCATCAGGATTGAGCAATTGCTGAATAAAGATGAGATCCTCGAACTCTATCTTAATAAAATTTACCTTGGTTACCGGGCTTATGGTGTTGGGGCTGCGGCTCAAGTTTATTTTGGTAAGAGTGTCAATGAGTTGACACTGAGTGAAATAGCCATGATTGCTGGTTTGCCAAAGGCACCTTCTACGTTTAACCCGCTTTATTCTTATGGCCGAGCGATTAACCGCCGGAATGTGGTTCTGAGCCGTATGCTCAATGAGGGCTATATTACTCAGCAGCAATATAATCAAGCTAGAAGTGAAAAGTTGGTTGCTAATTATCATGCACCTCAGATTGCTTTCTCTGCGCCCTATTTGTCCGAGATGGTGCGTCAGGAGATGATTGAGCGTTATGGTGAGAATGCTTATACCGACGGTTATAAAGTTTATACCACGATTACCCGTAAACTTCAGTTAGCTGCCATGGATGCGGTTCGTAATAACCTCATTGATTATGATGTGCGTCATGGCTACCGTGGGGCGCAGGAAGTTTTGTGGAAAGTGGGCGAACCTGCTTGGGATCGAGAACAGATTGTTAAGAAGCTTAAGACTTTGGCTAATTATGGATCATTAATGCCGGCTGTGGTGACCAGAGCGGGTAGTGCTCAGGCGATAGTGATGTTGCCTGATGGCAGTAGTGCGGAATTGCCAATGGCGGGTGTCCGTTGGGCCAGAAAGTTCAAATCTGATAGTGCGCAGGGTGCGGTTCCTCGTAGTGTGAATGAAGTGGTTCAAGTTGGTGAACAGGTTTGGGTTCGGAAAGTAAAGGATATTTGGTGGTTGGCACAAGTGCCGGAAGCTAATGCTGCTTTGGTCTCTATTGATCCGAATGATGGTGCTGTGAAGGCGCTGGTGGGTGGGTTTGATTTCAATTTGAGTAAATTTAACCGTGTCACTCAGTCATTACGTCAAATTGGTTCTAATATTAAACCATTTCTCTATACCGCAGCGATGGATAAAGGGCTGACATTGGCTTCATTGCTGAATGACTTACCAATCAGTCGTTGGGATGCAGGAGCCGGTACTGACTGGCGTCCGAAAAACTCACCACTGACTTATGTTGGGCCAATCCGTTTGCGTCAGGGATTAGGGCAATCGAAGAACGTCGTGATGGTTCGAGCAATGCGAGCAATGGGAGTCGATTATGCCGCTGATTACCTGCAACGATTTGGTTTCCCGGCACAAAATATAGTACGAACAGAATCTCTGGCTTTGGGCTCGCCATCATTCACACCAATGCAAATGGTACGAGGGTATTCGGTTATGTCCAATGGTGGCTATCTGATCGATCCTTACTTTATTACTAAGATTGAAAACGAAGATGGCGATGTTCTCTTTGAGGCTAAACCTAAAATTGCATGTCCGCAGTGCGATATTCCAGTAATTTATGGGGATACGGTACGTTCAATCGAACTTTCTGAAAACTCGATTGAGAATGTTGCTCAATCTCATGTCAGCCAACAAGAGATATTGCCGTTACCTGAATTGGAAAGAGCTCCGGTAATTGATAGCCGTGAAGGTGCGCAAGAATATGCTCCTCATGTTATCAGTACTCAGTTGGCATTTTTGATCCATGATGCTTTGAATAGCAATATCTTTGGTGAGCCGGGTTGGTCAGGTACGGGTTGGCGTGCTTCACGCGATCTGAAACGTCGTGATATTGGTGGCAAAACTGGGACAACTAATAGTTCAAAAGATGCTTGGTTCTCAGGTTATGGGCCAGATATTGTCACGACGGTTTGGATTGGTTTTGATGACCATCGTAGAAGCCTTGGCCGTACAGCAGCCAGTGGCGGTGAGGCGGGTGCTAAGAGTGCGCAGCCAATTTGGGATGATTTTATGAAAATTGCGCTGGAGGGGGTTCCTGAAAAAGAAGTTACACCTCCTCCGGGGATTGTTTCTGCCGTGATAGATCGTAAAACAGGTAAACTTGCTGGCGGCGGCGGAGATACCCGTAGTGAATACTTCATTGACGGCACTCAACCTACAGAGAGTGCGGTGCAAGAAGTTGGCACGACTTTAATTGAGAATGGTGAAAGTCAGGAGTTATTCTGATGATAAAACAGGCACAACGAAGCGCTGTTGTGCCTGTGAACTTCAACGGTGTGTTAAGTATTTTTGTGCCAGAAATAGGGCGCAGACATTGCGTGCTTCGTTGAAATCACCGTGATCCAGTAATGACATCATATCTGCTATCGGCCAACGTATTTGTGGTAGTGGTTCAGGTTCGTCCCCTTCCAGGCTTTCTGGATAGAGATTTTCGGCAATAACAATGTTCATTTTGCTGGAAAAATAGGATGGGGCCATAGTGAGTTTGGCTAATTGTTCTATTTTTCTGGCACCAAAGCTGACTTCTTCTTTTAATTCACGGTTAGCTGCTTCGAAGATACTTTCCCCAGGGTCGATCGCGCCTTTAGGAAAGCCCAATTCGTACTGCTCAATGCCGACTGCATACTCACGAATAAGTAACAATTCATCCCCAATGACCGGGATTATCAGAACAGCTTCCCGATTGGCCGGACGCATCCGTTCATAAACGCGTTTTACACCGTTACTAAATTCGAGATCAACTGACTGAATATGAAATAAACGTGAATGGGCAATGTCCTCTATGTTTAGGATTTTAGGGTTTTTCAGGTCATTCATAATTGCCCCTGATGGTTTAATATTGGTTGAGTTGAGTGCCTGTGCATTATTACGTCATAAATTATTTCATTAACCTTAGATTTTATGATGAAATTAGGTACACTCCATAGCTTGACTAAATATGGCTGATTATTTTGATAAATGATAGTGATTATCGCTGGTTATTGTTGTTACTGTTATCTTTATCCTCTTTGGAAATAGATCTATGTTGTATATAGTTTAGTGCGTTATTATGTAGCTCATTGTAAAATAAATTAAAAAAATAAATAGAAATAACCTAATTCAGAACTTAACGTGTAGTTGCTAATTTGCAAACAACAATAGCAAGATTGTCATAGGTATAGGGATAAAATGAGAGTAACAGTCGTTATATTGGCTATCTTGATAATTAGCCTGATTGTCATGGCTTCCTTTCTGATTTTCAAATGGAAGCTACATGATAGCGCCCGTTATCTGCCTTCTGTTGCTGAACCAACTTATCGTAAACTTAATGCTGATGAATACCAGGCTATTGAATGTTATTTGAATCGAGTGTTGCCGGCAGTTGTAACAGACCGTATTAATAAAACAAGTTGGCCAATTCTGATGGGTAAAAATGATATGGTTTATACTATCTGTCATTCTATTACCCGGTTTTCTGTTGCCTCAGATGAACGACATAGCTGGCGTTATTATATTGATATAGCAGAAATTCATTTGCCGTTTTTCCTTGAGCCTTTTATTAAACAGCAGAATATTATTGATGTTGTTCACACCGCGACAATACCACTGGTTGTTTCGATTAATGGTCACTTTCTGAAAGATTTTCAACAGGATTTTCCTTCTGCTCCGGTAATCTCAGATATATCTCATCAGCAGGCATCGATCCAAAAAAATGGTGAAACTAGCGTAAAGTTACAAAATATTCGTAAAGAGACATTGGAGGAATACCGGTTGAATCACTCATCGGGTATTTGGGAGGGGGGATTTTTGTGTTTCGGATTTTTCATTTGGTTTCTTGCGTTACTTTCACCGGCACTGCTTTTGCCGTGGCTGATGTTGATTGCAGGTAGTTTAGTCGTTGTCAGTTTTTGGCCATTACTTTGCCCACTTTCAATATGCAGGCGCCAGGATATTCACTGTCTTACCGGTATACCAAAACGATGGGGATTATTTGGCGAATTTGAACAAGGACAAATGAGTAATATTTCTCTTGGTGGGATTGATTTAATCTATCCTCCTCATTGGGAGCCCTATGTTGCTCACTATTTTGATCAGAAAACCAATATTGATATTTACACTAACGGTCAGGTAGTCAGGCAAGGGCATTATCTCTCTTTGCATGATGAAGAGAAAAATTACCCTTATCGTCGTTATGGAAAAAATCTCATGATGATCGTTAGCTGCTTGCTTATTATGTTACTACTCTATTTTTATCAGCCAGTTAATGTACCGATGAAACTCAGTTTTGCTTGGTTGCGTGGCAGCATCACAAAAGTTATCACTGACGCTGATATGATAGAAGGGATGGAATTGCGAGTTGGGGATATCCTAAAAGCAAAAGGGATTGGTATGTGTTATATGCCCCCAAACAATATGAACGGTAAAGGCGACACCTATTTTTCTCCGTTAGATTGTTCGGGGATATATTGGAATAGGGTTAATCCACTGCCAATACCAGAATCAGAAATTATAGAAAATGCAGCTAAACTGATCGCGACTGTCAATAAACAATTACGTTTACAGGAAAATGACGATGTAATAAATTCAGACCTTACTCAGGAGATTTTCAAATCTAGTATGATCTTATTGGAAGATTTCTCTGATATTGTATTGAAAACTAAAAAATTATGTGAAAAAGAAACAGATTGTTTACGATTGAAAAATGCTTTGGTTAACCTGGGTAGTGCTATTGATTGGCTAACTTTGTTAAAGAATGCAGAAAGTGGCAAGCTGGATGGCACTCATGTTTTATTGCGCCCGGCAGGTGCTGAAGCTTTAGGGAAATTGGTTGATGCGACGACATCATCATTTATCTACCGGGAAATAGATAAAGTTGCAATGCTGCTTAATAGCCCTTCTCCTGGCGGTGTTCTACTTATCAGTGATGAAGGCAAACAACTGGTTGAATATATAACGCCAGCCATCATCTCTTATGACCATAGTGCCTTGGAAGATCATAGTGCGTTAGAACAATGGCGTGAGTTACAGCGGTTATCGGATATGGTATTGCAAACACCCTTTGAGACAACGGGAATTGTCATGGAATTGTCCGTAGATAGTAATGGAACCCGCCGGATTGTGCTGCATAGTGAACTAGATACCATGACACTTGCTCGTTGTATTGGTACCACTATTTTATTCTTGGCTCTTTTTACGACCTTAATCATTAGTTTTGTGCTGGTTATTAAGAAAAATCGGCAGAATAAACAACGTATAAACAAAATCAGTCAATATTACGATAACTGTTTTAATACACTTTTTCCGCCTACGCATTGGCGATAATCGACAATGGCATGTTAGGATTTATTTTATTTGTCGAAGCTGATAGTGAGAGGAAAAATGAAGGGTAATTCAGACTCCGATCAAGCTGTCCGTCTGGATAAGTGGCTGTGGGCGGCTCGTTTTTATAAAACACGGGCTATTGCACGGGAAATGATAGACGGTGGTAAAGTTCACTATAATGGTCAAAGGAGTAAACCGAGTAAATTGGTTGAACCAAGGGCTGAAATTAAACTGCGTCAAGGTAATGATGAACGTATAGTTGAAGTTCTTGCACTAAGCAATCATCGGCGCAGTGCGCCGGAGGCGCAGCAACTTTACCAAGAGACGGAAGCGAGTATTGCTAACCGGGAAAAAATGGCAATTGCTCGAAAAATGAATGCATTAACTATGCCTCATCCTGATCGCCGACCGGATAAAAAAGAAAGACGCACGCTGATTAAGTTTAAAAACACTAAATTAAGTGGGCAGGAATAACTTGCTCGAATGAGAGATATTTATGTTTAAACACGACCAATTACACCGCTTTTTATTTGAGAATTATTCTGTACGTGGTGAACTGGTTTTAGCCAGTGAAACTTACCAGCATATTTTGGAAAATCATGACTACCCGCAGCCGGTACAGCAATTATTGGGAGAACTGTTGGTAGCAACCAGTCTATTAACTGCAATACTGAAATTTGATGGTGATATTACGGTTCAGATTCAGGGAGATGGCCCGGTCAAACTGGCAGTGATTAATGGCAATCATCAGCAACAAATGCGTGGTGTCGCTCGTGTTGATGGATTAGTGACTGAAAATAGCAGTTTGAAACAGATGGTTGGTACTGGCTATATGGTTATTACCATTACGCCAACTCATGGTGAGCGTTATCAGGGAGTAGTTGCATTGGAAGGTGAAACACTGGCGAATTGCCTTGATGATTATTTCAGACAGTCTGAACAGTTACCTACTCGTCTATTTATCCGTACTGGCATTCAGGATGGAAGAGTTTCTGCTGGTGGTATGTTGCTACAGATTCTGCCGACGGCGGAACAGGGGTGTACAGAAGCTTTTGATCATCTGGCGCAACTTACTGCAACCATTAAAGGTGAAGAGTTATTTTCATTGGAAGTTAAGGAGATCTTGCACCGCCTTTATCATGAAGAGGATGTCATATTATATGAACCGCAAGCGGTCGAATTTCGTTGTACTTGTTCTCGCCAACGTTGTGCTGACACATTAGTTACACTTTCCGATGAGGATGTTAATCATATTTTGCAGAAAGATGGCAACATTGATATGGAGTGTGAGTATTGTGGCACGCATTATATTTTTGATGCTGATGATCTTGCTGCAATCAGAACAGAAAAAAAGAATCGGCTCCATTGATATTCTATCTAAACAAATTTTCTCACCTCTTAAGGCGCGGATTCGCGCCTTGCTATCAATATCCATCATATTCAAAACTGCTTTTGTGCCTTTGGCCCCAGATTAAACTTAAAAAAATAGTGGGTTTTCAATTTTTTGATAACTATCGCTGTTAATTAATCATAACTATTTATTATTGCTCACAGAAAAAGCGTGACTACCCAGGAGCAATAACATGAGTGTTAAAGGTATTACCCCGCAGGAACTCGCGGACTATGGAATCCATGATGTTAATGAAACTATTTATAATCCAAGCTATGAGTTGTTATTTTCAGAAGAAACCAAACCTTCACTCGAAGGCTGCGAGAGTGGCACTCTGACCAACCTGGGGGCTGTGGCTGTCGATACGGGGATCTTCACGGGGCGTTCCCCCAAAGATAAGTACATTGTTCGTGATGATGTCACCCGTGACACTGTATGGTGGGCTGACCAGGGAAAAGGTAAAAATGATAACAAGCCATTACAGCAGGAAACATGGACATATCTGAAAGGTTTGGTAACTAAACAGCTTTCAGGCAAACGTTTGTTTGTAGTTGATGCTTTCTGTGGTGCTAATGCAGATACACGATTGAAAGTCCGCTTTATCACAGAAGTTGCGTGGCAGGCCCACTTTGTTAAAAACATGTTTATCCGTCCGTCAGATGAAGAGTTGGCTGAGTTCAAACCAGATTTTATTGTGATGAACGGTGCAAAATGCACCAACCCGCAATGGCAAGAGCAGGGTTTGAACTCTGAAAACTTTGTTGCGTTTAACCTGACAGAGCGTATGCAGCTTATTGGTGGTACCTGGTACGGTGGCGAAATGAAGAAAGGGATGTTCTCTATGATGAACTACCTGTTGCCACTGAAAGGCATTGCTTCGATGCACTGTTCTGCTAACGTGGGTGAGAAAGGGGACGTTGCGGTCTTTTTCGGCTTATCTGGTACAGGTAAAACCACACTTTCTACTGATCCAAAACGTAAGCTGATTGGTGATGATGAGCACGGTTGGGATGATGACGGTGTATTCAACTTTGAAGGTGGTTGTTACGCGAAAACCATCAATCTGTCCAAAGAAGCGGAACCTGATATCTACAATGCGATTAGACGTGATGCGTTGCTGGAAAATGTTACTGTACTGACAGATGGCACGGTTGATTTCAATGATGGTTCAAAAACTGAGAACACCCGTGTTTCTTATCCTATCTACCATATTGAAAACATTGTTAAGCCGGTTTCCAAAGCGGGTCATGCAACTAAGGTCATCTTCCTGACTGCGGACGCATTTGGTGTGTTACCTCCGGTATCTCGCCTGACACCTGAACAGACTCAATATCACTTCCTATCTGGTTTTACGGCAAAATTGGCAGGTACCGAACGTGGTGTGACTGAACCAACACCTACATTTTCTGCTTGTTTTGGTGCTGCATTCCTGACTTTGCATCCAACCCAATACGCGGAAGTGTTGGTAAAACGTATGCAGGCAGCAGGTGCTAAGGCTTATCTGGTAAATACTGGCTGGAACGGAACGGGTAAACGGATCTCGATTAAGGATACCCGTGGAATCATTGATGCCATCCTAAATGGTGATATTGAGGAGGCTGATACCATTACATTACCTATTTTCGATCTAGCGGTTCCGACAGCGTTGCCGGGTGTGGATACCGATATTCTTGATCCACGTAAGACTTATGCAGATAAATCTCAATGGGAAGAGAAGGCGAAAGATTTGGCTCATCGTTTTGTCGACAACTTTGATAAATATACCGATACCCCGGCGGGGGAAGCTTTAGTGAAAGCAGGCCCTAAACTGTAATTGTGAATTTTTTAGCCTCATCCGTTAGGGTGAGGCTTATTTGATATTTATATTGGAGGAAGGTCAAACAACAATATTTCACTATCACTGCTGGTGCTAAGTTGAAGATTGACTTCATCTCGAATAGCCAGACCATCGCTGGTGGTGGCTTTGACACCATTAACCGTTACTTCGCCACGAATGACTTGAATCCATATATAACGGCTTTTTTCTGTAACATATTCGGTGGTTTCGTGATCCTTAAGTACCCAACGCCATAAAGTCATATCCTGAAATACTTTCATTGAACCATCCCGGGCATCAGGCGAGAGCACCAATTGGCGGCCTTGTACATCATCAAAACGGCGTTGTTCATAGCGCGGTGTTAAACCCGTTTTACTTGGGATGATCCAAATTTGATACAGATGCAATTGGCTATCACTGTTCGGATTGTATTCTGAGTGGCGAATGCCGGTACCTGCGCTCATAATTTGGAATTCACCAGCAGGTACTCGCTCTTTATTTCCTATACTATCCTGGTGTTCAACGGCACCAGAAAGAACATAGGTCAGTATTTCCATATCCTTATGCGGATGGGTACCAAAGCCTTGACCTGCTTTGATGAAATCTTCATTAATGACTCTCAATGCTGAGAAATTCATAAAATTAGTATCGTAATAGCTGGCAAATGAGAAGGTATGCCAACTAGTTAACCAGCCATGATCGGCATGGCCACGATCTGAGGCTTTGCGTAAATGGATCATATTTAAATCTCCTCAATGGTTCTTACAGTCTAATTGAGAAGAGATAGCATTAAAGCTTAAAAATCTGACTTAAAAATTCAAATATTTTAAACAAAGGGTGATTGGATTAATTAATAAAAAGAAGCCAGCACTTGGCTGGCTAAAGTAAACACTGGAAGCAATGTGAGCAATGTCGTGCTTTCATCTGTACCCTGAAGGCAGTTCATCTGAAAGCGATACGAATGATAATAATTATCACTATCGATTGTAAAGTGTTTTTTCTGGTCAAATATAGAATAATGGTGAAGATTTATCTCAATTATTTGATAAATATTGCTATTTTTTTAGATATCGGTGTGATGCCCAAGGGAAAGAAAACCCTTTCATCGAGTCGATTTATTAGGTGATTACCTTAGATTATTCAGTAAATTTGACATGATATTAAGAGCTTTGATAGGGGGCACCGAAACCCTTATCTGGGGTCTATCTATCGAAATAATTTGATCAGGGGCATGAAACATGCTTAGACAAAATAAGCTAGAGCTGGAGTTTCATTTACCATAGGCAACTATTTATTTTAAGAAATGTTTTGATGAAATAATTACGCTATAACGAATTTTAATATGCTGCTCAATGCTAAATGTTCTCTAAAATTCAACTCATTCTGTTTAATAGCCGTTTCTTTTATATATTCTGACTGTATTTTAACGTCATGAAAGATATCTTTTCAGGTAATCATATGTGGCATTTTTTGGCGTGGGTTGTGTTAACAGGTTTGACTATTTGGGGAATGATTAATCATTCACTAAATCAGAATTATCAACAACAAACAGTTTCATTTAATATTCTTTATCGAGAGCTGAGTGAAAAGCTGGCACAACATGACGCGATTGTATCACTAACGAATACTAATATCGAATTAGATCAGTTACAGGAAAATTTTCCACAAATCGTCGGATTACAAGAGATGCCAATGAATGTATTAATATTCCCTATAATCAGTGAAGAGGGAGAGGGAAGATATTGGCTTAATAGTAAACGCGATAATATCCGGTTATTAATAGATCTTAATATCTTAATGAAAGATCTATCATTATTTTCACAATTTCGAATGGTACAACTGGATTGGAATAATCGCCCATTGATTACGTATGGGTTGGAGAAAGAGCACTATTTTTGGAACTGGGAGAAAAAGTTAGCTAATCGTTTTCAGCCTTTTGTGCTTAAAGTGGGTAACGATCAACAATGGTTTAGACTTCCGTGGGGCTATATTGCTTGTCTGAGTTTTTTATGGGCAGTAATTATCTGTTTTATCTTTTTAATTCAGAAGAATAAAAGATTGAGGAAAATTTCTGATTTACGAGCACATTTCTTTGAATTTACCCGCTTAAATACAATGGATGAAGTGGCAACCGGTGTTGTTCATGAATTAAATCAGCCTTTGACGGCGATTATGAGTTATAACCAAACCGCGTTGAGGTTAATGAAAAAGCAGCAATATGATAAAGTGACGCCAATACTGGATTCATCGATTTTGCAAACTCAACGCATAGCAAATCTATTAACGCAATACCGTCAAAAACTGACGACTGGTAGTATTATTTTACAACCTGTGAATATTCAAGCGATATTAGGTCGAGTTGAAGTATTACTCGAAAATGAAATTAAGGCCGGTAAAATCAAGATAATAAAGCATATTTGTGATGAATTGCCAATGATATCTGCTGAGCCATTGTGGATTGAACAGATATTTCATAATTTAATCAGCAATGCTATTCAAGCACAGCAAGAGCAAGGTAGGTCAGAATATCAAAGTTGGATCTGTATCGATATCAACTATATTAATGAAATGATAAGAATCACGATAACAGATGGTGGCCCTGGATTAAGTGATGAAGCTTTAAAAAACGTGTTTATTCCATTCTTCACAACACGCCAACAAGGTATGGGATTGGGAATGACGTTAACAGAAACATTAATTCATAAACTTGGTGGTGATATTCATGCTGAAAATTGTGAAACAGGGGGAGCGCGTTTTATTATTTGGTTACCAACTAATAAAGGTAAGGAGAAATAATGGCGGCAGTGATTTATCTTATTGATGATGATGAAGCGATCCGTGACTCATTATCTATGTTATTAGAAACAATGAATTGGCAGGTAAATTCATTTCCTGGTGCGCAAGAATTTCTTGATGAAATTGGTAGTAAGAATATCGCAGCGCTTCAGGGATGTATTTTATTGGACATTCGTATGCCGGGAAAACCTGGATTGGCATTGCAGGCCGATTTATTGAACCTCAATAGTACATTACCGGTCATTATCATGACTGGACACGGAAATATTGATCTTTGCCGTCGAGCTTTTAAAAATGGCGCTTTTGAATTTTTAACCAAACCTATTGATGCGGATTTACTCATTGAAACGGTTTCAAGTGCATTATTATTTCATCGGAAAGTATTTAAGCAACGTCAGATATATGAGCAATTGAAAACGAAATTTAGCCAGTTATCTGAACGTGAAAGGGAGGTGATGAAAATTATTTTAGAAGGTAAAACCAGTAAACAAATTGCGCAACAATTGGTGTTATCACCACGTACTATTGAAGTTCATCGTGCTAATATATTTCATAAATTGGATATACACTCTTTACCGCAGTTAGTCAAAGAGTATGAATTATTTAAGTCATTATCTTATGACTAAGTATTTCTACTGAGTTGAATAAGTAATTGACCGAATAGCTATAGCCGATAAACCTCATTAAGTTAGAACAGGATAATTCATCAACTTAAACTTAATGAGGTTTACCTATGAAACACTCTCTTTTCTATACTGTTCTGGCCGCAGGTTTATTCGCTCAATCTGCTTTTGCTTCATCACTAATTACCGAACGTAATATTACCCTTGAGATAGCAAATAAATTAGCTTCTGAAGCAATTCAGTCTTGTAAATCGAATAATTATAACGTGGCGGTTTCTGTTATTGATAAAAGTGGGGTTTTGAAAGCGGTTCAGCGTATGGATAAAGCTGGGTTGCATACCGTTGAGGCGAGCAAAATGAAAGCTTATACCGCGTTATCTACCCAGAGAACGTCAGAGGACGTCATGAAAACCGCACAATCAAATCTTGGTGCTCAATATTTAGGGGATATTCCAGGCCTCCTATTACTTGGTGGTGGTGTTCCAGTTAAATCTGGTGATGAAGTGATTGGCGCAATTGGTGTTGGCGGCGCACCGAGTGGTTCTTTAGACCAACAGTGTGCTTTTGATGCGATTCAGAAAATTTCATCAGAGTTATCTTAATCATAATGATTTATAATGTATGTAGGGGTAATAATGATGAATTAATTCTTTATTTCTGTTCATAATTGCGATATTCGTTATATTGATATTAGGAGTGTAGAATTTAGATTTAATATCTTTTATTATCGTACTTTTTACAAAGGCAATAACTGGATTGAAGTTATTGCCTTTCATTTTAAAATAATTGGAATAGGCTATTTGGAGGGTTTTATTTATTTGATTTTCTATTATTTAAATTTAGTTAGATTTAAAGATATGTTTCTGAATTGTCATTTTATAACACTATAATGTCGTTATCTCTATGGTTTATATTCTGTCATTTAAGTTGTTTATGAAACTCTATTGCATTACGGTTATGAATTATAAGAAATTCTACATATCAAGATATGCAATCTTATATTAATTCTCCCGATTATAATCTTATTTTAGGCTATTGTTTTGGTCGTAATGATCAAGCTTTACGTTTTTACACAGGTGCGGGTTCTGTAACAAGTTACACT
>NZ_JAJAFY010000050.1:0-33739 GCF_025384885.1 Photorhabdus kleinii | reverse complement strand
GAGAGCGCGGTTTTATCACTACAGGGAAAATAGTGCTGCCATCCCTGATATTATCAAGAGTAAACTCCTTTGGGGTAGCAATTCCTCCCTGTTCAGCCACTTGCTTCATCATTTTTTTATCACGAAATCTCCTGGCTTGAGTACATGTCATTCCAGGTATTTTCATCTTCTCCCTAGCACTGGCGGCAACAAAAACGGAGAATTCATCGCTGGAAATTACGGCTGATACTTCATGACGAATAATAATCTTATCAATAGCATCCATAACATCAGAATGTACGGAAAAATCACGCACTATATAGTGTTCTTCACTTCGATAATTATGTGTAGTTTGAGTAAAATCCTCTATAAGAAAAATAAAACGGATATCTGACAGCACAAATTGTTCTGCCAACTCGGTAGTTTTCTCCGTTATGTCCGGTTCACAGGAAACAATCAGGATTGTATTTAACTTTACGTCTTGCATTTGTTGATAACCGTCCTTCTTTTATAGCTTTTTTCCCTAGGGATCTGCTTCATTCGGATCGGATGAACATAAACTTTATGGGAAAATAAATTGCTCAAATGATGCTGAAATGCGTCAAAAACTCCGACATCATGCTGTACGGCGTCGTTTTTGATCACATAAAGTACATTTATACGATCTGGAGCTAGCTGTACTACGCGAAACTCAGCAATGTTAGCCTCATCCCGACAGAAAAAACGCTCTACTGCGTCCAGAATACTTCCGGGAGATATTGTATTCCCATATAAGGTGGTTAACCCCTGATCAGCACGGCCATGTAGCTTTCTGATTTTCCTAAAATGACTGCCGCATGAACATACTTCTCGACTATCATCAAGCTCACATAAGTCACCTTGCTGATAACGGATCATCGGCATAGCATCGTTCCACAAATCGGTACCTATAATATCGCCGACACCTTGAGCATCGCGGTTAATCACCTCAAGGTGCACGTCGTCCTCAACGAGATGATAATGCTTATCCATACATTGCATCGCCATAATGTCAAGCTCTTCAGAAGAATACTCGTCGCGTACTGGTACTTTGAAGATCGCCTCATAGCGATAGCGCTCTTCCTGAGTAGTTGTTTCTGAATTTGTCGAAATTAGTTCTACACCATATATATCTAATCGTTCACCCAGTGCTGCCAATTTCCCAAGATAGCTGCCAATGGATGATATAATCTGAGGACGCATAGCTTTTATATGATTCAAAGCATAAAATTCCGGACAGTCTTGACTTAAAGTAAAAACACGGTATTCGCCAAGAACCGAGCTATGCCACCACATGCAATAATGAATATTATAAATCCAGCGAGCTGGATCAATTTTCTTACCAGACATAAACTCAAACATACGGTACTTGAATAATATGTCCAAATTCGTGCGCTTTTGCGGCAAGATGATTTGCACCTGTTTTCCTGACGAGCCAGAACTGCTCATCCAGCGGCATTTTTTCGGATCATACCGCTGAGAAGGCATACCCAGCGGAAAATTATTAATTAACCTCAGCTTTGCTTAAGGATAGCGATTTCAGAATCACGTAAATTTAAGCTCGGTTTTTTCGGTTGGAATGTATATGCAATTAAGCCCGATACTACCTCCAACAAAAAGCCGACTATACTCCGATATCGTGAATGTTCTATCTGAGAAATATTTTTCAATTGGTCATTCACGGTCTCTATCAAAAAACGCTTTCTTAACATAATTTTATCCCAAAGCGATAAAAACTTGGCTTTCATATTGCGACGAACACTTGTGATAAGTGTTCTCCCTTCTGCCTCCAGTTCATCACTTAAAGCTTGTGATAAATACCCTTTGTCGCCATACAGATGTCCTGTTAATCCTTTTACCCATTCCTTAACCGGATGGCGCTCATCTGTATTTCCCGGCGCTAATTTGACAGACAAAAGCTCCCTACAATCATTAATGACCAAATGAAGTTTAAAACCATAAAACCACCCCATACTGGTTTTCCCCCCGTTGTGCTACCCCCTCAAAAACCTTATTTCGGGGAATACGAAGATTATGGCAAACGGCGATTTTGGTGGAGTCGATAAAAGCAATGCCTTGTGATTTTTCTTTGCGTGAAGAAAGAAAAGCGCACAACGGGATAATCGCTTTTTTCTTCAAGGTTATTATTCGGTTGTCACTGACCAGATGGGGGAAATCAGCCTTAAGATACTGTTGCACATGCTCAATATAAAACGCTTTGAAATGACGATAGTGGCTCATGTGAAATAAAATGAGGAGCGTCATGATTTCACTCAGTGACAGGGAAGCTGCGCGATGGCGTTTAAGCCGGTTATTCTCGATGAGCTGTTGTTCCCAAAGCGGAATAAATTTTTGGCAAAAATCATCGACGCAGCAGTCAAGTTCTTCTAAAGTCATCATAGCCTGAGGATCTCCACGATTTTGTTTTCTATACAAAAACTTTGATCGTGCCTCAGGCTCTTAGTTCCTTTTTTCTTTCCTTTCTTAAGCAGAGTTCAGGTTAATTAATGCTCATCAGGGGGCAGCTTTCGGATTGACTGGACTGGATGTACCTAATACTTAGGAGGGCAAGTTATGTATAGTAAGATCTGTCTATGTGATAAATGTGGTAAAACGTTGGGTTTCGGCACTTATCCTCCTGATGATGGTTCTGCATTTATTTGCGTATATACCGAGGGCAGTAACCAGCTAAACATATCTATCTGCAAAGTATGCTTTGTTAGCGTAATTACGTTAACTCCAACATTGAAATGTTTTCACCAAAGCAAGATACCCAGTTTCACCATGTGATATTCAAAAGAAAAAGATAATGAACGTATATAATAAAATAGTACCAAACGAATTTGATGTGCCATTATTGGTATATGGCAATGGCTTTATTTTACGGCCATTAAGCCCGAAATACGCCAATATCGACTATGAAGCCGTAATGAAGAGCCGACCGATTTTAAAAGATATCTTTTCTGACGACTGGCAGATGATATCAAAAGTTGGGAAGATAACTTGCGTTATATCGAAGAAGATTATAGCGATTTCCAACAACGAATTGGCTTCTCTTATATTATTCTTGATCCTTCGGAATCTCATTGCCTTGGGTGTGTATATATATTCCCCTCACTTTTTGAGGGATATGATGTAGCTATTTACTACTGGTTACATATTAATATCCTGAATTCAGCACTTGCTTATGAAATAGAAACTTTCATTCGTAAGTGGGTGCAAGAACATTGGTGCATACCACACCCTGCTTATCCTGGGCGAGACATACCTTGGCCTGAGTGGCTGCAACGAGAAAGGAAGACTTTTGCTGGCACTATTGCAAATAGCACAGATGTCAGCAAATAGTTATATTTAACCCCATCATCTTGGGGTTTCTTGGAAAAACGAGCAATGCTGTATGCTAGCGAAACCGATATCAACTAAACAATCACCTACTTAAAGTAGCAACTTTCTTTAATATCCTGATTTCAAAGGATTCGCATGTCTGACGTATTAACTCACGTACTCAGCTTGCGACTTCTCCTGTCAGCACCTTGCATCTGTATTTCGTTACCCACACCAAATAGTATTCAATCTGAAATAACGTGTGGCTGTCATATCTATAATCCATGTTGCACCTCCGGCACAACATAGTACATCATCAGGTTAAATCGACATTTTTACTGCCAAATAGCAAAGTCATTACAAAACCACTGATATAAGCAACCACTAGCCCGGCGGTGTACACTGTCATTCCGACAAAAATACCGCTGTTCGAGGTCATCAGTGGCAGTGCTACCAATCCAGATGGACCAAAAACCGTATTCAACCCAACAGGTAATCCCAAATAGGCGACCAAACCGATAAAGAAACCGCCGGCGGCACCGCCCAAACAGGCGGTAATAAAGGGCTTGATTCGCGGCAATGTTACCCCATAAATCAAAGGTTCACCAATACCGAGCAGACCTGGAATAATGGCGCCTTTTATTTGCGTACGCAGCAGAGAGTCTTTTTTCGCTTTGACATACAGTGCCAGCGCTGCACCAACCTGTCCGCCGCCCGCCATTGCAAGAATTGGGAACAGAGAATTAAAGCCTTGTGCCTCCATTAGTGCGAAATAGACGGGAACAAACCCTTGGTGAATACCAAACATAACAGCGAGTAAAAATAGCCCAGCCAATATCGCCGTGCCAAAAGGATTGCCGTTAAGGTTAAGGAATAACCATGACATGCCGCTGAACAGATAACTCCCCAGCGGCATGATAAAGATAAAGGCAATGGCTCCCATGATTAGCAGAGTAATAGCCGAAGTGAGGATCATATCGAGGTTATCCGGGATAATCTTACGAACTTGCCGTTCTACCCATGCTCCCAAAATAGCGGCGATAAGAACGCCGATAATATTGCCGCGCGGATCGATGCTATAACCAAAGAAAGTAGCAATACCGGAATAAAAACCGCTGGTGGCATCCGGGTTATAACTGAGTACAAACAGCGAAGCAATAATGGCGCCATTTATTCCTGAGCCGCCAAATGCTTTTTGCGCGTTATAACCGATTAGAATACTCAGAAAGCTGAACATGCCTTTACTGAAAACTTTCATATAGCCGATGATTTCAACCAAAATGGTATTAGGGTGTTCAACACCCTGAATAGCTATCTGTTCAAGTAAAGTAGCAAAGCCGAGAAGCAGACCAACGGCAATAAAACCGGGGATCAATGGCGTAAAAATGGTAGCGAATTTGGTCAGGAATTTGTGTACAGCACTCACCTGTTTCTCTTTAAGTTGCTTTTTATTGGCAGAAGCAATATCGGTTAAATCAGTGCCGCTTGGTTTTGATTGTTCTGTATGGGGAGAAGAAGTTAGCAATTCATTCATTATTTCAGCCGCAGCTAGAGTCTTTCCCGGTCCAAGCACAATCTGCAACTGATCGTCGCTTTCGACAATACCTAACACATTGGGGATCTGTTTTAACCTGGTTTTATCCACTTGCGTATAATCATGCAATGTCAATCGCAGACGGGTCATACAGTTGCCGCATTGCGCTACATTATCTGCATTGCCGATAGCTTTAAGGATCTGGGCAATGACTGTCTGATTAATTTTAGCCATCTTCTTACTCCTTCTCAGCAGAGGAAGTGGTTACCGAACGGCTGAGATCGTCGGTCGAATAAAACCGTGATGTTTTTCCAGTAAAGCCTTTGCTTGTTGAGCATTGACGCCCGCCAGAATCATCACAATGGCGGTTTTACAATGTCCATCACATTCAGCCAGTGCCTGCTCCGCTCGTTCACGGTTACATTCTGCGGCGGCCATAACAATATTTTTCTGCCTTTCAACCAGTTTGGCATTCGTCGCTTCTACGTCCACCATCAGGTTGCCATAAACTTTACCTGTACGGATCATGGCGCCGGTGGTCAGCATATTCAGAATTAGCTTTTGGGCTGTACCGGCTTTCATTCGTGATGAACCTGTGACGATTTCTGGCCCAACTATCGGTGTAATGGCGATATCGGCTGCTTGTGTCATCGGGCTTTCCGGGTTGCAACTAATGCAGACAACGGTGGCGCCAACGGATTTCGCATACGCCATTGCACCCAAAACATAAGGTGTACGGCCGCTGGCGGCAATGCCAACCAATACATCTTTTGAGTTAAAGTTTAGCGCTTGAAGATCATTTGCGCCCAGTTGTTGGTTATCTTCTGCATTCTCAACCGCATGTAGAATGGCCTGATGTCCTCCGGCAATCAATCCAACCACTTGTTCTGGTTTGGCGCCATAAGTGGGTGGGCACTCACTGGCATCCAAAATCCCTAACCGGCCCGATGTACCGGCCCCGATATAAATTAAACGGCCTCCCTGACGAAATGCTTCGACAATTTTGTCTACCGTTTCAGCGATTTTCGGCAAAGTTTGCTCTACAGCCAGTGCGACTTTTTTGTCTTCATCGTTAATCAGTTTTAGCATTTCAAGGGTTGGCAGAGTATCAATGTTGGCACTAGCTGAATTGCGACTTTCGGTAACTATATTGTTGAGATTGATTTTCATATTGTTTTTCTGATGGAATATTCTTGAAATGATAAATAGTTATTTACTCTTCTTTGTCATAAAGAGCAAATTTGGTCAGTGTTTCGATAAAAGCGATAGCTTTGTGAA
Organism: Photorhabdus kleinii; assembly: GCF_025384885.1. Lineage (NCBI taxonomy): Bacteria > Pseudomonadati > Pseudomonadota > Gammaproteobacteria > Enterobacterales > Morganellaceae > Photorhabdus > Photorhabdus kleinii. Next base: position 27,606 of record NZ_JAJAFY010000050.1, on the reverse strand, counting down.
TGCATTTTATAGGTTGTAGAGCAAAAAGGGTTATAAATCGGGAAAGATGGTATATACCCGTCATCTTTCAAGTTGCCTCTTTGTTGGCTGCGCTTACTCACCCCGGTCACATAGTTATCTATGCTCCCGGGGATTCGCTCCCTTGCCGCCGCGATGCATCTTGAAATCTATAGGGTATAGTTTCTGAATTTATTGAAATAATGAATTAGGATATTAATATGAATGAAAAAAGAAGGGTTTTTAGTAAGGCATGGTTCAAGGATCTTTTTTTATATGGATTAAAGATCTTTTGTCGGACACAATTCCCTTTATGGTGATTATAGCTTGGTCGGCTATGGCCGCAGGTTGTTTTCCAGATATGTGGGGTCGATTGACATTATTGGGTATTTTTGTTGTTACCATTTTTGTTTTTTGGCGTATTAGTAAGAGTTAAGCATATATATTTGTATATATCCGTCATCTTTCAAGTTGCCTCTTTGTTGGCTGCACTTACTCACCCCGGTCACATAGTTATCTATGCTCCCGGGGACTCGCTCCCTTGCCGTCGCGATGCATCTTGAAATCTATAGGGTATATGCTTAACTCGGTTTATTTTCAATAAACTCTATCATCCCATATACTATAAGCAGATGTGCCGGCGGTTATATGATTCCAGGATATAGATCTATATTTGAGAAAGACTTTTTCGTATGGCATCATTTCATTATTGTTTATTGAATTCGGGTAGACGCAAGAAATGTCAACAATACTCGCTTCTATTAATTTGACCTCATAGAAAAGTTCTAACTGTCCAGCGAGATTTGTTCTGTAAAAGAAGAAAATCGCATTCAGTAGTTCGTTTGAAGATATTGCGGCTGCTAACAGCGGGGATGATTTATCTATTGGCTTGATAAATTGTATCGGGTGATGAGCGACATTTTTTTCGCGAGTTATCGTGTGATTTAAATTCAATACCTGTATTTGATCTTCGTGCCCCTTTTGGTATCGGTTTCCTATAGAGTCTAGCATTGAACAACCGGCAGAAATTAAACCTTGTTTCTTACCCTCTAAAGATAAATAAATTATATGTGACATAAGTAATTACCATGCAAATTCTTTAATTGAATTACCTAAGACTGTATGTTTAGGCGGTGAAAGTACGACCTTAACACTAAAATATAAAGAAATTAATAGTTCAATGTTGAATTTTTTTCTTTAAGGATAGCAATAGTGATATAAAAAAATAGTGATATAAAAAAAACGGGCTTGAAATTTTTTGCTATTATATAGTCGACATGGCTATTTTTTATGTAATATAGTGCTACATCCGAGCTTTTAATTGTTAATAGGGTTAGCCGTATGAACGATAGAGATAGAGAACAGTTATTACAACAACTCACGGACGTATTAATGAATAGTCCGTTAATCCCAGAAGAAAAATTGGCAATGATGATGATGCAGTGTTTTAACCTATTGCTGTCAACGCAAGCCTGTGCGATCGACATGAAGATTTCAGATGGCCGGGTTCTTTCACTCAAATTGGAAACTCCGGCGGTTAAACACTAATGCGATGATTTTAAGAATATGGAAAGGGCTTCACAATGACATATAAAAAGTACAACCCCTCTTGGGAGGGCTGTATGGGGGATTTCCTGAGAGGTCATGTTGGGACTAACCAATTAAAACCTCAGCATGAATTCTTTGATGCTATTGGTCTCGAAAAGCAGCTAAGGGAGAATACAACCTATATTGCGCTACTCTCGTTAGATGAAGCGAAAGATGTTCTGGAAGATATTGATTCGCCAAAACCCAAAAGTCCATTTATAAAGAAAATATTTGAGATTACCGATCCCATATCGCCATATGCAGGTAACATACATGATTCTTTTGATCTTTTTAATGTTATAGGAGAATTTAAGAAATTAGGGATTAAAGCGACAGAGTATGTTGGTAAAGACGGGAATAGATATATCAAAATATCAGGTTATGCGGGAGTTAGGAAAATCATCACTGCTTCAAGATATAAAGCTTCTAACATGAAGGTGATATCTATGGGGATTGGGCAGCAAGGACTGAATAGTGGCATAGTTAAGGGAATGAAATTCAGTATATTCTTTTCCGCAGCTTATCGAACGGTTGAGCTTATATTTAAGGATGAATACACTCTGGTTGATTTCTTAGGTAATATTGCGGTAGATTTGGCTAAGACAGTAATAATAGCTTTTGTTTCTTGGGTTATTGGGTCTTTGATAGTAACTACGTTTTTGGCTGGTGCTAGCATAATTGCAGTGGCTGGTATTGTGTTTGGTATAGGTTTTGGAATGACATATGCACTTGATTCTTTGGATAAAAAGTTTAAAATTAGCGAAACTGTTATTAATTTAATTAGAAAAGAAATGGAGAGAAAACCAAGAGCTCCAGAAGCTGATCTTAACCAAATTTTTCATAATTGGGGGAGATATGGTAAATAATAAAATAATACGTATTATTTGCGCAATTTTTTCATTGGCTTTAATGTCGTTTTGTATGTTTATAGTAAGTGAAGATTTATTTTCGTTAATTTTAATGGATGAGAAAATAACATTTTCAGGTGGTGTTTCCATTTTCTTTTTTTCTTTTCCTTTAATTTCATATTATATTATTTTGGTTATCTTTATTAATATAACTGGTCGTTATCCAAAGAGTTACGATATTTTTAATAAATATTTTGGTTCGATAGCCATTATTTCATTTTTTTTAAGTTTTCCTACATCTTTATATGTGAATTATAAGTTAAAAAGTGATGGTTATTTAGTATGTTCAAGAATATCCTGGATGTCGCCGAATACCTATGTAAAAGATATTAAGCTATGTGACTGATATTTTTATTTAATTTATTCATGATTGGGGGCATTATGAGAAAAAAGGCTATACATATCATCTGTGCTCTTTTTATTTTCATTCTAACGTCATTCACTTTATTTTTAACAGGAGAAAATTTAATTTTTTTAATTAAAATGGATGAAAAAATAATATTCTCAGGTGGTGTTTTTATGATATTTTTTTCTTCTCCTTTGGTTTTTTATTATGTTATTTTTGTTGTTTTTGTTAATATAACTGGTCGTTATCCTAAGCATCATGATGGTTTTAACAAATATTTGGGGACGATAGCTATTGTTTCATTTTTTTTAGGTTTCCCTACATCTTTATATGTGAATTATAAGTTAAAAAGTGATGGTTATTTAATATGTCCAAGAATATCCTGGATGTCTCCAAATACCTATGTAAAAGATATTAAACTATGTGATTGATATCTTTAATTTAATTTATTCATGATTGGAGGTGTTATGGAAAACAAGAGAAAGATTATACATATTATCGGTGCTCTTGCTATTTTTATTTTAGCTTTATCCACTTTCTTCTTGACAGTGGGAAATATAATTTCTTTAATTGAAATGGATGATAAAATAACATTTTCAGGTGGTGTTGTTATAATATTATTTTCTTCTCCTTTGGTTTTATATTATATGGTTGCAGTTATTTTTGTCAGTATAACTGGTCGTTCTCCAAAGCATCATGATGGTTTTGTTAACTGTTTTGGGTCGATAGCCATTATTTCATTTTTTTTAAGTTTTCTTACATCTTTATATGTGAATTATAAGTTAAAAAGCGATGGTTATTTGGTGTGTCCAAGAATATCTTGGATGTCGCCGAATACTTATGTGAAAGATATTAAACTATGTGATTGATATGCTAAATATAGTCGTGGATAAAAAAAGAAAAATAATTCATATTATTTTGGCGATTTTTGTATTGTCCTTGGTATCTTTAGGTATGTTTGCTTCTGTTGATAGTCTACTTTCATTGATTACAATGGCTGAGATAATCTCTTTTTCCAATGGGATAATAATTGCGTTTTTTTCTTCCCGTTGGTTTTTTATTTCTTGATTTGTTCTATTTATTTAAATTTAACAGAGCGTGTCCCAAGGTATCATGATGCTTATGTTAAATATCTTGGTGTGATAGCTATTGTTGCGTTTTTTGTGAGTTTTCCTATATCTTTTTATGTGAATTATAAACTGAGAAGTGAGAATTACTTGATATGCCAAAAGATATCTTGGATGTCACCGAATAAATATGTAAAAGATATTAAGTTATGTGATTGATATTAGTCTTATTGGTAGGGTGAGGCGAAAAATGAATCTAATATAGTCGTCCTAATTTTTATTTAAAAATGAGGGTTAATAGTTATATTTTAAAAATGATGTTTTCCAGATATATTTCGCTATCCTATATAGTAGCAAATACATGCCGCAGAATGCATAGGAGTTACTATAGGGAAAACACCTAAAAATCGGGAAATTTATTATCTTCTAACGCATTTAATTTAAATGAATTATTTAATCACTTATCTTAGAGAGCAGAAAGGAATTATGGTAAAAATAAATTATATCAACATTTTTATAATAAATTAATTGATCATCTTATAATTGTTGTTTAATCTCTATTTAATTAATTTCAGTTAAGTCTAAATGATTTAGTTTATTATTGAAATAATAACGTAAGAAAGTATGAAAGATAAACCTGAATGGTGGAGATATGGATATACGTAATCTCAAAGCTTTTATCGTGTTAGCTGAAACACTTAATTATCATAAGGCTTCTCAAATACTACATATTTCTCAACCTGCACTGACTAAGAAAGTTAATGCACTGGAAGCGGAATTTGGGGCTCTTTTGTTTTCCAGAGGACCAGGTGGTACTCGGTTGACTGATTTTGGACAAAAAACTTTTGAGAATGCTCAGAAATTACTGGGTCATTTTGAGCAATTTCAGATTCAGGTTAATCATGATTTGCAAGATGATGCGCCACATTACCTTTATGTTAGCTCTTGTTTTCCTATTTATGATTCTGGAAAAATGGAAGAGCGGATTTTTCTAGGTAGGAAGGAAAAAGCCGTGCTTGTGCTAATTACTGGTTTGACATTTGAGCAGCAAATGAATCTATTAAACTCTGGTTTATTACATATCGCCATTGTTCCTCTACCATTAACTTCATCACTTATGCCTAGAAAGATTTTTACTGAAAAACTCGTTTACCTTTTTAAAAAAGGCAGTGATTGGTTTCGGCATTTTACAGCATTAAGCGCTGAAATGGCATCGTTGTATCAGCTTATTGACATGGATGAGAATGATATACCAATTGATTTTACTGATGGCATTAACGCATTTTCTATTTATGATAATAGTATGAATTTAATGTTAAAAACGAATGATATTATGGTAATGATTGAGCTGATAATTAAACGCAATGGTTTTTCTTTAGTGCCGGAAAAAGTTATCCGCTCAATTCCATCACAATATTTGGATTTATTAGAAGTGTTAAAAACCGATATGGAGATTGATTTTGGTATCTTATGGAGTCCAGTTATCGATTATGAATTGATAAATGAAGCGGAGTTATTATCTTCTCTGATTGATAATGTATGAATGAGGGATCATAGCTTGGTATTTTTAATGTAAAATAAACCATTGCTAATTTAATGTTATTATATAGACGGGAGGAATAAATCAGATATCATAGTTGGTTATTTAAATATTACTATTAATAGTAAGTATTTTATAGGTTATAATCAATAATATTTTATCAATTCTCCAATGGTATAATTGGTTTGAAAGAATTAGAAGTTATTAATAGGGATTATCTCCTAGTATATGTAAAAATATCGCAATGTAGAAGGGGGGAATGTTGTTATTGATTATCTAACCTCTGGTTAAATAAGAATAATTTTGTTATGTCTGATAAATCTATCATTATTATGGGGGGATAAATCAGGTGAATATGAAATTGATGATGCCATGGGTAAATCCAAGATATAAGGATGTCAAAATAGTTTATTTTTACTGAGGTTTAATCCCCTTGAGGTGATAGACCAAGACCGTAAACGGGGTTACTCCTTTCGGCATCGGCAAGTTGCCATACACGACCTTAGCTAAAGCGTAGGCATCAACTTCTGCCTCTTCACCCAACAATGGAAGCGCCTCACGCACTACGGCTGGTATATCATCGTCAGCGGTAAGTGTCAGTGTCGGAATAGTGCTTAAAGTGGCGCCATCAACAATCTGCTCAGACAAAGCCAGCGAAACCGGTGCATCCTGATCCTTAATAGGGTGACCTTTCTTGACCACAAAGTACACCAAGCCATTGACTTTCTTTGCTGGCTTGCGTCCGGCAGTTTTCTTCGCAATCAGAGCTTCTCCCATCTTAACCTTGGCATTTACCTGTTTTTGTAATTGCTCCGCAAAGGTCAGGTAATATTTATCCATATCACTGCGTTTAAGCTGCATGCGATTGCGTAATCCATCAGTTAATCCGGCAGTCACTCGAACAGGATCTAGAGACAACCCACTGTCTGCATAACTGACCAGTGTCTCTTTTAGCCCCGAAGCCATCGCTTGGCCCACTACATAGTCACGCTTACGGTTATCGCTATCGAGCGGTACACGCACGGATTTACTGGCTTTTACCGCTCGATCATTAGCTTGCACTAGTTGATAACGAGTAGAAACCAATGCCGTCTCTAACTGCATTCGGGCAATGTTAGCTTCTCTGAACTGTTTACGCACGGCCTCTAACTGCGTTTGTGCTTCTTTGAACTGATGCTGCGTAGCCGTCAGCAGGGTCTGGTGGTCACTTAACTGTTTTTGTAACGTATCCTTCTGCTTCTGCACTTCTACCCTGACTGATTGGTGGTCAGATAGCTGCTTACGGCTCTTCTCTAGTTCAGTCTGGGAAGACTTCAACTCTGCGATACTATCGGTAAGTTGTCTCTTAAGTGAGGTAACCTGCTGAGCTTGGCGCAAAGCATCCTCAGTGGCACGGTTAGCGTCAGTCTGAGATTGAGCGGCTAACTTTGCTGTCAACGTCGTAAGCTTAAGGTTCAGCTTTTCCATCTGAGCCTTAAGCTTACGATTCTCTGCACGCAATACTTTACGGGCTGCTGCTTCGCTACCACCGGACGAGGCCCCCATACCAACAAGAATGGATGTTCCAACTGTATGTTTTGATGCACTTCTGTTTGAAGATGTCTCACCCGATTTGGACTGTTGCGCCATTAGTGTACTCAGACCATAATCAGAATTACTGGCGCTTTCCATCAAGCTATCCACCGAGAACGCGTCGCCAGGAGGGGTATAGTTTCCACTTTCTGCCGCACTCACAATATCAATCGTTCCCAAAAAACCAATTAACAACCAAGTACAGCGACGAAGATGCATTCGTATACAATTCATTGTGCCTCTACCTGATTAATTAGTGCCAATGATAAGTCGTTCTTTATACGATAACACAAACTGGTAAGGGCATACTGATACTTAGGACGTACTAAGTCATTGATATCCTGACTGATCCCGTTAGCTACCGCCAAATATTGACTACCCGTACGGGCAATGCGATCAAACTCGGCTTTGTAGCGTGTGTATTTAGCGCCGCTGAACTGCTTCAATGCCTCCAACTCGCGAGTACATTGTGCCAGTTTGCCGGAATTGCTGTCAGCAGAGGGCTGCATAGTTCCGGCAAAACGACAATCACCGCTTCCAGATTCAGGGGGTAATGAAGAATGAACCAATGTCTTAGCGATTGACGATACTTTTATTTTACTTGATGTCGGAACTCTCTTTGGTGTGAGCTCTTGAGCACATCCTGTTAAAAGGAATGCGGCTGCTAATAGTAGGTAGAAATAACAACCATAAGATACAATGCAGTGCCTTGTTATTTTCCGAACCTGCAACATCACACATATACGTTTAAGAACAAACACGTTATTCACCTTATTACTCCCCAGCATCATTATCATCAAAACTAATTAAAAGCCATAATCACAATAACATCTCCCGAATAGGCACCTGCATCAACTTTACCCAATGATTGAAGTTTGGATGAAAAAGAAAATGAATAGAGATTATTTCCACTTACCGTTATTGGAACACCATTCCAAGCATTTGAGCCATTGATATCCACATCGGAGTAAAGTGTTTTTTCAGGATTTAAATAAATAAACTTTTCACCTGTTGAGGATTTTGTATATAAAGTCAGGTTAGCTGGCAATGTGCACTGCACATTTCCTGTTATTGTTTTCTTATTCCCGTTGAGATTTTCTTGCCCCAAATTGCCATGATCAATTACAGATGGCAAAGAAAGACTGCAAGATTGCTTGACTGATGGCACCTTGCCACAAACACTACCAGGCCACTGCTGTGCATCTGAACGATGTGGATCAGGTTGGTGTAGAATATAAAACAATCCTATACAATCTGCCTCAGGGGATCGCAAAAGGAACTCTGCTCGATATGGCAACGGAAATGCTTTTTTGTACTCCCTGGCTACCTCCTTCCTAGTCTTAAATTGAGAGATTCTAAGACAATGATTATCCAGTACACAGCTACCATACATCCCCGGGTTTACAGGGGCAATGCGATATTTCACATCTGGACCAACATAACAAAACACAGATTCGTAACATGGGTTTCGGTCGGTATCATTTTCCGTCCAGTCAACTACTTGTAGAACTACACGAGTGTCTGAACCGCTTTGGTACATATCAATAGGCGTAACAAAGGCTCCTGCATTTACCTCTATAAATGGAACACCAGCCAATGTCATGAAAAAAACAAGATAGAAAAAGCCCCTCATATTCCCTCCATTTCACTCATAGTCCAACATAAACGTCGAAATAGCCGAGAACTTACCAAATACTATTGAGTGATTTTTGATAGCAGAAGGCTCCCCTTGCACATAGGCTTTAAAGTCCAGCGTGGCATTGCCATTATTTAAACTATATTTTTTAATAGTCTTGTTTATCGAAATAGGTTCTCCAGCCAGAGACTCTATTCCAACCGCTGCCCCTGATGCTTGACTTCCCGGTTGAAAAGCCAAAAGCCCAGGAAGCTCATTATTTTCCTTACCTAGAAATTTTATATTCACCTCCTGAGCCTTTGTCACATCACAGTTTATGAGGTGAATTGAAAACGCTTTACTATGACTACGTTGATTTTGATAAAGGTGCTTTCCGAATACCGTACCGAAGTCTACGGTGATTGCATCATCTCCAGGCTGGATATCACAAGCTTCTCTAAGCACATTAACTTTTATACGAACAATGGATTCAAATTTATCCTTCGCATCACACTCTGAGCTTATCGAAAGCAAGAACAACAACGCTATAAGAACATGTAATCGGTTACACCGACACAAGGACGGTATCAGTCCATCTCGATCTAGTTTTATTAGGATGGTGTTCATACATGTCTCCTTTACTAAGTTATCCCAATTTCAGCAAACATCTCAACCGGCTTTACTACTTTTCACGGTACAAGTGCCACCACTACAACCAAACACTAATTTTGGCCGACCACCGAAATCATTGATGAAAATCAGTACAGGGCTGTTACCCATTGCTGACGCACTGCCACCCAACACAGCACTGCCTTTTGGTGGGATCATCATCGGATTAAAACCGGATACCGCTGCCCCGTTTAGGCTGGATGACGCTGATGCAATGGTCACGTAGTACGGCGTCGGATTGTTAACCACATAGTGATCCCCTTGTCGAGTCATCGTCAATTTCTCCTGATAAGGATTTTCGTGGTCTGTTCGGCCAGCAGTAATAGCCTTTGGCCGATAAAACAGTTTGATACGTGTTTGCAGCGCAATCTGCAATGTGTTGGGTTTGTTGGACTTCGGCGGAATTTCCCGGAGGTTGAAATAGAACAGCGTCTCTTTATCCTGAGACAACATGTTGATGCCCTGAGTGACTTGCAACTTCACTTGGCTTTTGGCTCCTGGCTCTACTCTCTGAAGTGGCGGTAGCGCAGTCAGTGGATTGTTAATCTTGTTGCCATGTTCGTCCTCAATCCAAGCCTGTGCAAGATAGGGCAACTCTTTATTCTGGTTACTGATACTAAGGCTCATTGATCTATCTTCCCCATTAAACACCGCGCGGGTGCGATCGAGGGCAATAGCTGCATTAGCCTGCTGAATAGCCAGAATACCTGCTAACATGACAGCAGAAGCTGCTATGTTTTTTTTATTCATTGTCATACTCATGCGGTTGTACTTATCTTTAGGCAACATTTCCACTGATTCACTCCACACTTTTATTAATCTTCTGGAAAGAACCACCAATCCCTTTAACATGCCGACAAGGTAACAACAGATTATTCATCAAGTTGGCGAGAAGAGATTTCGGCAATGTGATGAGACACTGTATGCGACCATTCCAATGCACACTCATGTTCTCGCCAGGATTAATGCCGGTTAACCACACACTTCCTTCATCATTCACGATGCCAGTTTGCACTTCACGTTCGTTCATCACGACAGCGCCAAATGGAGGAACCGTACCGTCTGTCAACTTAATAATGGCCATTGCCTTCTCGCCGGCGATCATCCCAAACTTGCGATAACCAATAGCGCCTTCCGTTAGCGTGCCTTGTACCACCGAGCGAGTGGCATCCACGTTATCCGCCAGTTGGTTCACGTCCACATTAACGCTGCTGCGGTAGTAACTGTTGATATCACTCACCACCGCTTTACCAAAAACGTTGGTATGGGTCACACTGCCATAACCGCGTATTGGTACACCACCAATCCCATCAGCATCGATCATCATGCGTGTTCCCCCTATCATGTTGATACGGTGTAGCGCCGCCCCATCCACCGTCGCCGTTATTCCCCCCTGAAGTGACAGCCCCATAGCGCTATATTCACTTCCACGGAAATTGGCATTCGCTGTCAACTTAGCTATATCCCCCTCATGGGTGAAATAACCACTACCAATACTACGTCCGCCTTGACCGTTACCAACATTAATCCGATATGCATTGTTGTCATCGATACGGTCATAGTAACCCACAGTATTACTGCTATTACGGCTAAGCTGACCGTCATAGGTTATTGTGCTATTTTCACCCCACGGTACAGCCATACTCAGATACAAACCGTCATCATTAGTGTCGTTGTATTGAGTCCGATATGCCGTTAGGCTCAGGCTAATGTTTTTAAAACGTCCGATGTCGAAATAACGCGATAGTGACAGGTTATAAGTATCGTTGTTCGGACGGTCCCAGTAGGTCTGATGGCCGTAGTTCAGATAAACACTAAGCCCCATTTCCTTAAACTGTTTGTTAAACGTAATGGTATAGAACTCTTTACCTCTTCCATTATTGACACCGTAATAACGCGCCTCTAAATACTGCGACATGCTCATGAAGTTACGTTCTGAGAAACGGTAACCTGCAAATGTTATCTGGCTATCGTATTCATCAAAGCGTTTAGAATAGCTAACCCGATACGAGCCTCCTTGTTTGGTGTCATCATGCAGAAACTGAGCTCGCGACTGCGTCACATCAAATGACAATGCACCAAACGCGAGCAAGTCACGGCCGATACCGATAGCCAGAGCGTTATAGCCCCTGGCCAGCAAAGCTCCTCCGTACAGCGACCAACCGTTGTTCACCCCCCAAGAGAATTCTCCAGTTGCAAAGCCCGGCCCCTTACTGCGATGCTTAATGTCTGATGGTTTACCGGCGGCAATCTTGTAACGAACCATACCTGGACGTGTCAGATAGGGTACATTAGCGGTATTCACCTGGAAGGTCTGTACGCTGCCATCCTGCTCCTGTACCTTCACATCCAGCTTGCCATTCACCGCAGTATTCAGATCCTGAATACTGAAAGGACCTGCTGCCACCTGAGTTTCATAAATCACACGCCCTTGCTGACTGATGGTCACCTTGGCATTGGTTTTCGCCACTCCAGTCACTTCCGGCGCATAACCACGCAGGTTCGGTGGCAGCATGTTGTCGTCCGATATCAGACTGGCTCCGATGTAACGAAAACTGTCAAACATCCCAGAGTTGAGGTAGTCTTCCGCCAACGTCAGTTTGGCACGCAGAGCGGCTATCACACGGTAGGCATAGTAGCGGCCCCACTCCCAGCTTTGCTGGGCGCTTCCTACCTGCCCCGTCGTATGGCTGTACTGCACCTGCCAATCGGCCCGCAGACGCCAAGGTCCCAAGTTGGCCCCAACTGTTCCGTTACCGCTCAAAGATTGCGCTTGGCTGCCTGCACCTGACTGATTTGTCACTTGTGCATTGACGCTGTAGTCAAATAACATACCGGAGATCCCATTGTCCCAACGTGACGGCGGATCCCAGTTTTCCACGGTATATTCTAAGTAAGCCTGCGGCATGCTGATGTATAGTGCCCCAGCGCCCAAGTCACCTCGAACTTCCATACCTTTCAGAGAAGCTATTTCTAGGCACTGGCCGTTATGCCACCAAGTAAGCTGACGGACTGCATCCGCTTTAAGTCCCAGTTGATCAACCATCTTTAGCGTCAGGCACGCTTCACTGCCTTTCGGATCATGATCAGGAGCAATGAACTGTACCGTCTGCTCGGGCAATTCGTTTTTATTCAAGCGTAATACCATCTGGTAGCTACCTTGCATAATGTAGCCAGCCTGGGAAAACTGACTTAAGTCAATACGCGCCCGATCCTTGACATCAAGAACATCCGTGTTGAATTCCACCCTATCGGCAGCCTTGACCACCTGCATGCCACAAAGAGCTAACAAGATACACAGTGCCACCGAGCTATCCCTCGCTCCACAAAGTAGCGATGGCATGGCGGGTCCTTTCATCAGAAATAATCCAGTTTGAAACGTATCATGGTGTGGAGGGCCTCGGCGCGTAACACTTGGTGAGCTGTTACCAGACGTAAAGTATAATCCAACCGCATTGAGCTTATTTGCAGATCCTCTACAGGCATTGGTTTGCCCGGCACGACTACCGCTCCTGTACTGTCCGATATCTGTAATCCCACACCACTCGCTTCACCATTCATGCTAAACAAGTCGTTACGAGCAGCCGTACCATCAAAAGTCACTCGAAAGTGTGACCTGCTCAGGCGATTCAGTAATACGGGAGTCAACAGACAATTAATCAACTGTATACTTAAAAGCCGTACCGGCTCGTGACCACCGCGGATAATTTGTCCGACCAAAATAGATGATATGTCGATGGTCTGATCTTGATTGCCCAAAGCAATTGTACACGGTGTATCAATGATGGAGCCTTGCATGTTGACGCGGCCATGCTCTTGGCTGATAGCCATTGCCATAAATGACAATATCAGACTGGCTAGCACTAACAACGTCAGCAGGGAAGGCAACATCTTAGAACAGGTTGGATGGCTAAGAAGAGTCATCTCGCTCCCCAAAATTCGGTTTACCGGCAAATTCATTTCCCTAATCTTGTAGGGACCCCTCTTTCCCGCTGTTTCCCCTGTCAGCCTGAAGGCTAGGCCACAGCGGGAAAGAGAAACAGATAGACTTTCCAACGTACAGAAAGGCTTCTTTCACCACCTTTATTGGTAAGCCAGAGTGAAGTTAGCCACAGCGGTGAAATCACCAGGAACGATAGTCGCAGAAGCCCCGTCACCTTGTAAGAAAGCAGCGAAGTGCATGGTCGAATCGGAACCATCGGTGATGATTGTGGGTGAACTCTGTTGTCCCAGTTTGATAAGTTTGGCGTTATCGTTGGTGATACCAATAGCCGCACCAGAGGCCGAACCAACAATTGCCAATAGGTCCTTATTCACAGAAGATGGTGTCCCAGAGAAAGTCGCCGTTACAATCTTCTTTTCCAAGCCGTTAGCATCACAGTCTAGTAAACGGATATTAAAAGGAACCGGCGTGGACTTACCACCTCCTGCCAGTGCTTTGTTGGAAATCTGCCCAAGCTTCACAGTCTGATCGTCATCACCGGGGTGGATGGAACAAGGCGCATCAATAATAGAACCTTCAAAAGTCACTTTTCCTTGGCCTTGGTTAGTATTTTTAGTACTGGCGGGCGGCTTGGTCTGCGCATTGACAGAACCTGCTGTTAGGGTTACACCCAATCCGAGAGCCATAACTAATGTATTCAATTTCATGTGAATTAATTCCTTAACTTAAGGATAAAACCATACAAAAGTAGCAGTGTGGAACTTCAGCTCCTACACCAGATATCCAATGCAAAAAGGGTCTTAAAATCTCATATCAACATTTTTTAAAACCAAACAAAATGCACCAAACTGTTTTGTTTAGTTATAAATATTAAAATAGATAATATTTTGGAATTAATATCCAAAAAAAGACATTAATTTAAACTTATAAACTTTCTAATTGATTGATATCTGATTAAGTTCAAACAAATCAACTGATTTTTTACAAAATAATATTGATAAAATATTAAAAGTAATAAAAAGATTTTAAAAAAACTATATATTACAAATGGTTATATGTTGTTAGTCTGGAGAAGCATAAAAGTTGACCTAGGTGATAGTTTTGTGTAAAACTATTAACAGTTTGGTGCATTCTGTTTAGTTTTTTGTTGTAAAATAGTTTCTTAATTTTTAATAAAAATTCTACATCCTGATATTTTCTGTCAAAAAATCACTGTTCAATGATATATATGATTTTATATTTATATATAAAAAAATTTATTTCTTTCTTATGATAAATAAATGAAATTTTAGAGTAGTAATTCCATAAAATCTCTATTAATTGATATAGTTCTTTGGATTAATATTCTCTATCAGTAACTATATGCCCAAATCTCACAGGAACTATTTTCATGAAGAAGCGTAAGTTCTTAACCAGATATGAAATTGATGCGATTTTAGAAAAAGCACGTCAGGGGCGTCATGCTGAGCGGGATTATTGCATGTTACTCATGTGTTTTATTCATGGGTTTAGAGTCAGTGAGCTATGTCATCTGACACTATCCGATCTTGATCTTAGTTCGGGAATTATTCACGTAAGGCGATTAAAAGGGGGACTATCAACAACACATCCATTGGTGCCAGAAGAACTTAATGCGTTAAATCAATGGATTAATATCCGTAAGAGCTGGAGAGAATCAGACACATCGTGGGTTTTTTTATCACAAAAATCAGGTGCGATTTCACGCTATCAGGTTTATAGTTTGTTAAAACGTTATGGTAGACAAGCATTAGTCGATATTTCACCTCATCCACATATGTTAAGACATGCCTGCGGCTATGCTCTTGCTGATTTGGGAAGAGATACACGCCTTATTCAGGATTATCTCGGTCACCGCAATATATCTCATACTGTTATTTACACAGCAAGCAATGTAAAACGGTTCTCCAATATATGGGAAATTCCTTCAAAAGGACTCAGTTAGTACCTTCTTTCTATAAAATGTGTTGTGATATGAGAAATTATTTCTTTTACAACAAAAAAATATCATCTGATGATAATGATGAATATCATAGGATACTGATTTTTTTATTTATTATAATTGCTTTTTAATTTATTTAGTTATCGAAAAATAAAGCGGATTATTTCTTTCCGCTTTATTTTTTTATTGAATGATAATTTGTAAAATCATTTACCCTTCAAATTGTTGCGTTATTTTTTCAAGTTGTTCCTGAATTTCCATCCATGATAATTCAATTTCTTCCAGTTTTGATTTGGTCTGATTTTGTTTTTGCAGATGTTCAGTTAATTCGACTTTACGGCTGCTATCATAGATAGCGCTGTCTAAAAGTTGATTTTCTAGTACAACCAATTCGCCACCCAGTTTCTCCATCTGGTTTTCAAGATTAGTCAGTTGTTTACGCAATGGCTGCGTTTGGTTACGGAAGTCAGCTTGACGCCGTTTTTGATCTTTTCTTTCCTGAGCACTTTGGCTGGATGTCTCTTTTTCCTTATCGTTGTTTTCACGTATTTGCTGATTTTGTTGACGTTGTTGATCTATCAGCCATTGTTGATAATCTTCCAAATCGCCATTGAACGATTCTACCCGGCCATCATGAACCAGATACAACTCATCTGTTGTTGAACGTAATAGATGTCGGTCGTGAGAAACCACAACCAATGCACCGTCAAAGTCGATCAAAGCTTCTGTCAGTGCCTGACGCATATCCAGGTCGAGGTGGTTCGTTGGTTCATCAAGTAACAGGAGGTTAGGGCGTTGCCAGACCATTAATGCCAAAACTAAACGTGCTTTTTCTCCCCCGGAAAAACGCCCACTTGGGTCAGTCACTTGATCGCCTTTGAAACCAAAGCCGCCCAGATAATCTCTAAGTTGTTGTTCTGTTTCTTGTGGCGCAATGCGGACTAAATGCTGTAATGGTGATTCATCAGCACGTAAATATTCCAGTTGATGTTGGGCGAAATACCCCAGTTTGATCCCTTTAGCTAATTCTACGGTTCCACTCTGAGATTGCAGTTCGCCAGCCAATAGTTTAATCAACGTGGATTTACCCGCGCCATTACGGCCAAGCAGGCCAATGCGGGAGCCGGGAACCAGATTCAGTTTGATGGAATTTAAAACGGTCCGTTCGCCGTAACCTGCGCTTACTTTTTCCATTTTCAGGAGTGGGTTTGGCAGACTTTCCGGTTTACGGAAACTGAAATGAAATGGGTTATCAACATGGGCAGGAGCGATTAATTCCATCCGCTCCAGCATCTTGATACGGCTCTGAGCTTGTTTGGCTTTGCTGGCCTTGGCACGGAAACGGTCAATATAACTTTGCAGATGGGCAACTTTCTCTTGCTGACTTTTATAAAGGGCCTGTTGTTGCGCCAGTTTGGTAGCGCGCTGGCGCTCGAAAGATGAGTAGTTGCCGCTGTACTCAAACAGAGATTGTTGTTCTATATGGAGGATCTTATCGGCAATCGGGTCGAGAAAATCCCGATCATGGGAGATAAGGATTAATGTTCCAGGGTAGCTTTTCAGCCATTTTTCCAACCAGATAACCGCATCCAGATCAAGATGGTTAGTGGGTTCATCAAGCAACAGCAAATCAGAACGGCAGAGTAGTGCCTGAGCCAGATTGAGGCGCATGCGCCATCCACCGGAAAATGCACGTACAGGTTGATCAAGTTGCTCTTGAGAGAAACCTAAACCGTGCAGTAGACTTGATGCTCTTGAACGGATCGTCCAGGCTTGAATCGTGTCTAATTGACCATGCAGATGAGCAATCAGATTACCGTCATTTTTTTCATTGGCTATCCGCAGTTGTTGTTCCAGTTGACGGAATTCACGATCACCATCAATGACATATTCCAGAGCGGGTATTTCCAGTGCCGGCGTTTCCTGATTCACCCAGGAAAGTGCCCAGTTACTGGGAAAAGTGAATGTGCCTGTTTCAGCCTGAAGCTCATTTTTTAATAGTGCAAGTAGGGTAGATTTACCACAGCCATTTTTCCCTACCAGACCAACTTTCTGCCCGGGATTGATAGTGGCGCTGGCATTGTCCAGCAGAACACGAGTTCCGCGACGAATTTGTAATGAAGAGAAAACAATCATAAGTATCGTTTGTATAGAATATGTTAAATTAGTAATAACAGATAGTAAGCGTCTTATTTTATAACTTTCGTATGCATGGTAACGGAAAATACGTGTCCTGACACGTTCTTGAGGAGGGAACGATGTTACAGCCGCCTAAAGTCCTGCTGCTGTATGCCCATCCTGAGCCACAGGATTCAGTAGCAAATCGTGTTTTGTTACAACCTGTGCAGGGTTTAGAGCATGTTACGGTCCACGACTTATATGGAGCTTATCCAGACTTTTTTATTGATGTTCATCATGAGCAACAGCTACTTCGAGAGCATCAGGTGATTGTCTTTCAACACCCACTGTATACCTACAGTTGTCCAGCTTTATTAAAGGAGTGGATGGATCGTGTGCTGACTCGGGGGTTTGCCAGTGGTATTACCGGGTTGGCATTACAGGGAAAATATTGGCGTTCAGTGATTACTACTGGGGAGCCGGAAGGCACTTTCCAGGCTGATGGGTATAATCTCTATTCAATGGAAGAGATCCTTCGTCCTTTTGAACTCACCGCGGCGATGTGCCGTATGCATTGGTTATCACCCATTATTATTTATTGGGCACGCCGTCGAAAACCTGAGCTTCTTGCCATCCATGCTAATGCTTATCGTGAGTGGCTCAAATCGCCATTATCATTAGGAGGGCTATAAGTTATGGAGCATTCAGCGCAATTGAGCGCCGGTGTATTGTTTTTATTTGCTGCCGTTGTAGCAGTGCCACTCGCACAGAAATGCAAGATTGGGGCAGTATTAGGTTATTTGTTGGCAGGGATTGTCTTGGGTCCGTGGGGGTTGAGTTTTATCAGGGATGTTGATGATATTCTTCATTTCTCGGAGTTAGGGATTGTTTTTCTGATGTTTATCATCGGCCTTGAACTTAACCCCGCTAAACTCTGGCAACTCAGACGATCTATTTTTGGTGTCGGTGCGGCTCAGGTTATTTTCACGGCGAGTGTGCTGGCTGTGTTGTTATATCTGACCGATTTTTCATGGCAAGCGGCGGTTATTGGTGGTATCGGTATGGCGATGTCCTCAACGGCAATGGCCCTGCAACTCATGAAAGAGAAGGGCATGAACCGCAATGAAGGCGGGCAGCTTGGTTTCTCGGTTTTGCTATTTCAAGATATGGCGGTGATCCCGGCTTTGGCATTGATTCCGTTGTTGGCAGGTGGAACAGCCTCCGGTGACTGGTATCGAATAGCGTTAAAAATTGCTGCTTTTGCTGGCATGTTGCTCGGTGGCCGTTATCTGTTACGTCCGTTGTTTCGTTTGGTCGTCAGAGCTGGAGTACGTGAGTTATTTACTGCGGCGGCGTTACTGGTGGTACTCAGCTCAGCGCTATTTATGGAAGCGCTCGGTTTTTCTATGGCGCTCGGAACCTTTATCGCCGGAGTATTACTGGCAGATAGTGAATACCGCCATGAACTGGAAATCTCCATAGAACCGTTCAAAGGATTGCTGTTGGGGTTGTTTTTTATTTCGGTCGGTATGTCTCTGAATCTAGGGGTATTACTGATACATATGTCCGAAGTACTACTTGGTGTGCTGGCTTTGGTGATTGTGAAAGGCATTGTTTTGTATCTTATCGCAATGAGTGCTGGCTTACGGGGTGCATCCTGCTTGCAATTTTCTGGCGTACTCAGCCAGGGGGGAGAATTCGCCTTTGTTCTGTTTTCTGCTGCACTGAGCCGGAATGTGCTCAATAGTGGGCAGATGGCTTTGTTGCTGGTCGTGGTGACGATATCGATGATGACAACGCCGCTTGTCATGCAATTGATAGATGCTATTCTGGCACGCCGTTATAATGCCAAAGATGAGACAGATGAACAGCCCTTTGTAGAAAATGATGATCCGCAGGTGATTTTAGTGGGTTTTGGCCGGTTCGGACAGGTAATCGGTCGTCTTCTAATGGTGAATAAAATCCGTATAACGGTGTTAGAACGCGATGTCAGTGCTGTGAGTACTATGCGGCGTTATGGCTATAAAGTTTATTATGGCGATGCGGCTGAATTGGAGCTGCTACGTTCGGCAGGCGCGGAGAAAGCCAAAGCGATAGTCATCACCTGTAATGAGCCGGAAGATACCATGATGATCGTTCATTTATGCCAGAAACATTTCCCTAATCTGCATATTATGGCGCGAGCCAGAGGACGCCTGGAAGCGCATGAACTGCTACAAAATGGAATAGAAAATTTCACCCGTGAAACTTTCTCCAGTGCCTTGGATCTGGGGCGTAAAACCTTAGTCGAATTGGGAATGCATCCGCATAAAGCTAATCGAGCAAAACAACATTTCCAGCGGTTAGATATGCGGATGCTAAGAGAACTTATGCCGCAGCTACAGGGTGATGTGGCTCACATATCTCGTATAAAAGAGGCGCGACGGGAACTGGAAGAGCTATTCGAACGGGAAATGCTGAATGAACGTCGCCAACCGGATGGTTGGAATGAGCATGAATACATGAATAATAGCGGAGCAAATCATGTCAGTAAGCCGTAAGAGATTTATTGCCGGTGCTGTCTGCCCAGAATGTCACTCTCAGGACACGCTGGCAATGTGGCAAGAAGATCAGGTGGATGTGGTGGAATGTGTCCATTGTGGTCACCAACAACGCCAGACTGATGAGAAAGTGACCTCTCATGTCAGAAAGCAGGAGCAGGTTATTGGTATTTTTACCCCACAATAATTATGTGAATATTAGCGCGAGTGAGTACAGAGACTGAAAATTCCGCTACAATCGGTAAAAATTTTTAGACCCACGGGTAGGAGATGTCATGAAAGTAGCAAAAGATTTGGTAGTCAGCTTGGCTTATCAAGTAAGAACAGAAGATGGTGTTTTAGTTGATGAGTCACCGGCGAGTGCGCCGTTGGACTATCTGCATGGCCGTGGTTCATTGATTAGCGGTTTGGAAAAGGCGCTAGAAGGCCGTGAGGCGGGTGAGAGTTTTGATGTCAGCGTACAGGCTGATGATGCCTATGGTCAGTATGATGACAATCTGGTTCAGCGTGTACCAAAAGATGTCTTTGTTGGTGTTGATGAACTGGAAGTTGGCATGCGTTTCCTGGCTGATACCGATATGGGGCCAGTACCCGTAGAAATTACAGCAGTTGAAGATGAGCATGTTGTGGTTGATGGTAACCATATGCTGGCTGGTCAGAATCTAAAATTCAATGTTGAAGTTATTGCCATCCGTGAAGCGACTGAAGAAGAACTGGCTCATGGTCATGTTCATGGTGCTCATGGTCACGAACATGGTGAAGGGTGCTGCGGTGGTCACGGCGATGACGACGATCATCATCATAATGAAGGACACGGATGCTGCGGTGGTGGCGGTTGCCACTGATAAGCTAAAGCGGATAGTGGACTTTTAATATTTAAAAAAAGCGGGGCAAGTTTGGGATAGTTGGTTTCAGCGCTTGCCCTAATTTATTGTAGTTTAATGCCTTTCCTAGTAATGAGGAGGAGGTGTTTCCTCAGATTGTGAAGCGATCATTGAGGGTTGAGTGGCTTTCAATCGTTCTGTCATCAACCGCAAATGATCTCTTAATTTAGTGATCTCCATTTGCTGTTCAGTCACTACCTGATTTAATTCTTCGATAGTTCTTTCTTGAAAGACAATTCGACTTTCCAAACGCTCAAGCCGTTGCTCAAATTCTGACAGATCCATGATTTTCTCCCGTTTCAGGTCCTGTATTGCCCGTGTTAGATGCCTCATATTAATTAAGAGTAGCCTACTATGCCCAGAATATTCTGTGAAATGCGGTTGTTATGAAACCTCTTGTCATTCATGTTGTCCTAATAAGCTTGGGGCACTAAAAAACGGCAAATATTGTATTGTGCTCCTGTAGACGGTTATAGTGACTTGGTTGCATAACTTTTGCTGACGGTAAAATCCCCCAAAGCTATTGGAGAAACAGATGAAATCATTGTTTAAAATTACCCTGCTTGCTACCACATTAGCGATGGCTTTCGGTGCCCCTCAGGTGCTGGCGGCTAAAGCAGATAGTCAGAGTAGCACAGAATTGAACAGCGCATTTAAAACAGAAGATCAGCAAAATGCTTATGCTCTGGGCGCATCTTTAGGGCGTTATATGCAAAACACCCTGAAAGAACAGAAATCTCTGGGTATCCCATTGGATAAAGATCAATTGTTATCGGGTGTGCAGGATGCTTTTAATAACAAGAGCAAACTGACTGACAGCGAAATTGAAAATACGCTGCGTGCATTTGAAGGTAAAGTGAAATCTGCCGCTGAAGCTAAGATGGAAAAAGAAGCCAAAGAGAATGAAGCTAAAGGCGTTAAATATCGTGAAGAATTTGCTAAGGAAAAGGGGGTCATTAAGAGTAAAACCGGCCTTTTATATAAAATAGAGAAGGAAGGCAGCGGTAAGAAGCCTGTGGCAAGCGACACGGTAGTTGTGAACTACCGGGGGACATTGATTGACGGTAAAGAGTTCGATAGCTCCTATAAACGTAATGAACCCCTTTCTATTCGCCTGGATAGCGTTATCCCAGGTTGGACAGAAGGTTTACAGAATGTGAAAAAAGGTGGAAAAATTAAACTGGTTATTCCACCAGAGCTGGCCTATGGTAAAGCGGACCTGCCAGGTATTCCTGCAAATTCGACACTAGTATTTGATATTGAGTTGCTGGATGTTAAAGCGGAGACCAAAGCTAAGTAAGCTATACCCCATGGATTTCAAGATGCATCGCGACGGCAAGGGAGAGAATCCCCGGGAGCATAGCTAACTATGTGATCGGGGTGAGCGAGCGCAGCCAACAAAGAGGCAACTTGAAAGATAACGGGTATATTCGCTAAATATCTTTGATGAATACGGATAAAACCGTTGGTAGAGATTCTGTCAACGGTTTTTTGTTACTGAAAGCTGTGATAGAGACCAAATGTCTGAGTAGCAATGGCTTGACGATGATGTCATGTGGTTTTAACGTCAATATTTCATGTGAATGCAAAGATCTTTGATTAGGATCTCTGTTAAGCTGCAATAATTGAATTTTCACAAGAAATCTTTATAGGTTTATCACGTTGTGTTTTTAGCAAGACGTTGTCTGCGATTGAAGGATGGTGTATTTAATGTCTAACCCGTTATTATCTGGTGATATCAGTGATGTCGATTTACTGGAAAACCAACCGTTTACTGAAACGGACCACGAAATTTTAAAGTCTTATGAAGCCGCAGTTGATGGCTTGGCTATGCTAATTGGTGGGCATTGTGAGATTGTCCTTCATTCATTGGAAGATCTGAAATGTTCAGCCGTCAGAATAGCCAACGGAGAACATACAGGTCGTAAAATAGGTTCACCTATCACTGATCTTGCGCTGCGTATGTTACATGACATTACAGACGAAGATTGTAGTGCATCCAAAGCCTATTTTACCCGAGCGAAAAGCGGTTCATTGATGAAGTCAGTCACGATTGCGATCCGCAACCGGAATCGCCGAGTGATCGGCCTTTTGTGCATTAATATGAATCTTGATGTCCCTTTCTCTGAAATTATTCAGACATTTATTCCAGAGGAAACACATGATGTCGCACCAAATGTAAATTTTGCCTCATCCGTGGATGATTTGGTTGCGCAAACGCTGGAGTATACTATCGAAGAAGTTAATATTGATCGCAGTGTATCCAATAATGCCAAGAACAGACAGGTGGTTCTGAATCTCTATGAGAAAGGTATTTTTGATATTAAAGATGCAATCAATCAGGTTGCTGAGCGTTTAAATATTTCTAAACATACTGTTTATCTCTATATTCGTCAGTTTAAAAATGGTGAATGTTTAGGGCCTGAGCGGTAATGTCTTCGCTGTCTTATTGTCTGCTGGTTACGGGGCCTGCATATGGCACCCAACAAGCCAGCAGTGCTTACCAATTCGCCCAAGCTTTGATTTCGATGGGGCATAAACTTAATACTGTATTTTTTTATCGGGAAGGGGTTTATAACGGCAATCAGTTGACTGCACCAGCCAGTGATGAGTTTAACTTGGTTAGCGCATGGCAGATGATGGCAACGGAGCACCGGTTTAGCATGCACATTTGTATTGCCGCTGCCCTTCGCCGTGGTGTTCTTGATGTTCAGCAGGCAAGTGAGTTGAACTTACCGGTAGCAAACTTGGCTGAAGGGTTTGAATTAAGCGGATTGGGAACACTGGCTGAAGCTATGCTAACTTGCGACCGTGTGGTGCAATTCTGAGAGGCAAAAATGAAAAAAATCGCTTTTGTCTTCACTAAAGCGCCTCATGGTGATGCAGGGGGTAGAGAAGGTCTAGATGCATTGCTGGCAACTTCGGCATTAACAGAAAAGATAGGTGTATTTTTTATTTCTGACGGTGTGTTTCAACTATTACCAGATCAGCAGCCTGACAGAATTCTCTCCAGAAACTATATCGCTACTTTTAAGGTGTTGCCTTTGTACGATATTGAAGAATGTTATTTGTGCCAGGAAGACCTTGTTATGCGTGGATTAAGCTCAGTCAATCATTTTGTTCTGGATGCGAAAGTGATACCCGCAGAAACGATCCGTGAGAAACTGGTTGACTATGATGTTGTGCTGACATTCTGAGCTATTGGAAGGACAATGAGATGCTATATACTGTTGGCCGATCGCCATATCAATGTGATTTCAATGTGATATCCAAGCTGCTTGCCAGTGGTGATGACATCTTATTTATTCAGGATGGTGTACTGGCAGGTATTGAGGGTAATTGCTATCTGCCGGCGTTGATCAGTCGTGGTGCTACATTGTATGCGCTAAAAGAAGATATTGAGGCGCGGGGATTGGACGATCAGGTTTCAGACAAAGTGCAAGTGATCGACTATACTGACTTTGTTAACCTGACGGTAAAACACCATCAACAATTCGCCTGGTAGTTGAGAAAAAGCTGTATATTTCTTGACACTTTGGCGAGTCAGCCATAAAATTCCGCGTCCTCGTGTTTTGCCGTTAGGGCAGACAAGAGATTTAATCCGTGTTTACGAAGCAAAAAAACCAGGAGTTTTTTTAATAATGGCAACTATTAACCAGCTGGTGCGCAAACCCCGTAGCATGAAGGTTGCAAAAAGCAACGTTCCTGCTCTGGAAGCTTGCCCGCAGAAGCGCGGCGTATGTACTCGCGTATATACCACCACCCCTAAAAAACCAAACTCTGCACTGCGTAAAGTATGTCGTGTGCGTTTGACTAACGGTTACGAAGTTTCTTCTTACATCGGTGGTGAAGGCCACAACTTGCAGGAACACTCCGTAATTCTGATCCGTGGCGGTCGTGTTAAAGACTTGCCAGGTGTGCGTTACCACACTGTTCGCGGTGCACTGGACTGTTCCGGTGTTAAAGACCGTAAACAAGGTCGCTCTAAGTACGGTGTGAAGAAGCCAAAAGCTTAATGGTACTCCGTTAAGTAAGGCCAAACATTATTTACCTTAATGTCAAAATAAACTCATAGAGTTTTGGACAACCCTGAATTCGAAACGGAGTATTTCCATGCCACGTCGTCGTGTAATTGGTCAGCGTAAAATTCTGCCAGATCCAAAGTTTGGATCTGAATTACTGGCCAAATTCGTCAATATCCTGATGGTAGATGGTAAAAAATCTACTGCGGAAGCAATTGTATATAGTGCGCTTGAGACCCTGGCTCAGCGCTCTGGTAAAGAGCACCTGGAAGCGTTTGAACTTGCATTGGATAATGTGCGTCCAACCGTGGAAGTTAAGTCCCGCCGTGTTGGTGGTTCTACTTATCAGGTTCCAGTTGAAGTTCGTCCGGTTCGTCGCAATGCGTTAGCAATGCGTTGGATCGTTGAAGCTGCTCGTAAACGCGGTGATAAATCTATGGCCCTACGCCTGGCGAACGAATTATCTGATGCAGCCGAGAATAAAGGCACTGCTGTTAAGAAACGTGAAGACGTTCACCGTATGGCAGAAGCTAACAAGGCGTTCGCACACTACCGTTGGTAATCTCATCGTAGTGATGATGCCCTGGGTGGCTGTTCTGCCACCCAGATTTACATTGAACGTCCTAGGAATAGAGGAATCAAATGGCTCGTACAACACCCATTGCACGCTACCGTAACATCGGTATCAGTGCACACATCGACGCCGGTAAGACCACCACTACCGAACGTATTCTGTTCTACACTGGTGTAAACCATAAGATCGGTGAAGTTCATGATGGCGCTGCTACTATGGACTGGATGGAACAGGAGCAGGAGCGTGGTATTACCATCACCTCCGCAGCAACAACTGCTTTCTGGTCAGGTATGGCTAAGCAGTTTGATGCGCACCGTATCAACATCATCGACACTCCAGGGCACGTTGACTTCACCATCGAAGTAGAACGTTCCATGCGTGTTCTTGACGGTGCGGTCATGGTTTATTGTGCGGTTGGTGGTGTTCAGCCACAGTCCGAAACCGTATGGCGTCAGGCAAATAAATATAGAGTTCCACGTATCGCGTTCGTTAACAAAATGGACCGTATGGGAGCGAATTTCTTACGCGTTGTTGAGCAGCTCAAAACTCGCTTGGCGGCAAACCCAGTACCTCTGCAATTAGCCATTGGTGCAGAAGATGTGTTCACCGGTGTTGTTGACTTGGTGAAAATGAAAGCCATCAACTGGAACGATGAAGATCAGGGAACCACCTTCACTTACGAAGATATCCCAGCTGATATGCAGGATCTGGCGGAAGAATGGCGTAGCAATTTGATTGAAGCCGCTGCGGAAGCATCAGAAGAGCTGATGGAAAAATACCTTGGCGGTGAAGAACTGACTGAAGAAGAGATCAAAGCTGGTCTGCGTCATCGTGTTCTGACTAACGAAATCATCCTGGTTACTTGTGGTTCTGCATTTAAGAACAAAGGTGTTCAGGCAATGCTGGATGCAGTTATTGAGTACCTGCCAGCACCAACGGATGTTGAATCCATTAAAGGTATTCTGCCAGACGGTAAAGATACGTCGGCAGAGCGTCACTCTGACGACAACGAACCATTTTCGGCACTGGCGTTTAAAATCGCTACTGACCCGTTCGTTGGTAACTTGACCTTCTTCCGTGTCTACTCTGGTGTGGTTAATTCCGGTGATACCGTTCTTAACCCAGTGAAAGACAGAAAAGAGCGTTTTGGCCGTATCGTTCAGATGCATGCTAATAAACGTGAAGAAATTAAAGAAGTTCGTGCAGGTGACATCGCGGCTGCGATTGGCCTGAAAGATGTGACTACCGGTGATACGCTGTGTGATATCAACTCCCCAATTATCTTGGAGCGTATGGAATTCCCAGAGCCAGTCATTTCTGTTGCTATTGAGCCAAAAACTAAAGCTGACCAGGAAAAAATGGGTATCGCTTTAGGTCGTCTGGCTCAAGAAGACCCATCATTCCGCGTGTCTACCGATGAAGAATCTGGTCAGACTATTATCGCCGGTATGGGTGAGCTTCACTTGGATGTTCTGGTTGACCGTATGCGTCGTGAGTTCAAAGTTGAAGCGAACGTCGGTAAACCTCAGGTTGCTTACCGTGAAACCATCCGTTCTACTGTTGAGCAAGAAGGTAAATTTGTTCGTCAGTCTGGTGGTCGTGGTCAGTTTGGCCACGTATGGCTGCGTATTGAACCAATGGAACCCGGTGGCGTAGGCTATGAATTCGCCAATGAAATCGTTGGTGGTGTTGTTCCTAAAGAATATATCCCGGCAGTAGATAAGGGTATTCAGGAACAAATGAAAAATGGTGTTCTGGCCGGTTACCCGATTGTTGACGTTAAAGTGGCACTATTCGATGGCTCTTACCACGAAGTGGACTCTTCTGAAATGGCGTTCAAAATCGCAGGTTCTATGGGCTTCAAAGAAGGCTTTATGAAGGCGAAACCAGCTCTGCTGGAGCCTATCATGAAAGTTGAAGTTGAAACACCAGAAGATTACATGGGTGACGTTATCGGTGACCTAAACCGCCGCCGTGGTATGATTGACGGTATGGAAGATATGACTACCGGTAAAATCGTACGTGCTCAGGTACCATTATCTGAAATGTTTGGTTATGCTACTGACCTGCGTTCTCAGACCCAAGGTCGTGCTTCTTACTCTATGGAGTTCCTGAAGTACAATGAAGCGCCGAGCAACGTCGCTCAGGCTATTATCGAATCTCGTAAAGCTAAATAAGTTTTTCGGGTTTAATATCTAGATTCAGCTCCCTCTCC
Source organism: Photorhabdus kleinii (assembly GCF_025384885.1). NCBI lineage: Bacteria > Pseudomonadati > Pseudomonadota > Gammaproteobacteria > Enterobacterales > Morganellaceae > Photorhabdus > Photorhabdus kleinii. Next base: position 49 of record NZ_JAJAFY010000050.1, on the reverse strand, counting down.
AATATGATGAGGGTGCGATATTAAGGAATAGAGTCGTGTCTAAAGAAAA
>NZ_JAJAFY010000005.1:0-137953 GCF_025384885.1 Photorhabdus kleinii | reverse complement strand
CTATCTTCCCATATTCTGTAAGCAGATGTGCCGGCTGTTTAATAAATCTAATATTTAATTATATACCCTAACATATAAGTAAAAATTACAATAGTAATATAAATCAAGAAATAGAAATCTAAAATGTTGTTTGTTACTTGTATTAAATTTGAATGTAAAAAAGGTGATTTAAATCACCTTTTTTATTTGGCTGTCTTCTTTTAATTTGAAATGTAAAGAGACAACGAGACAACATTACGACCATCTTTAACTGTATTAACAGATACAATAAGGTTACTTTTTTGGTTTAATTCTTTAATGGCTGGTTTTAAAATAAACTTATTCGAATCTCTAAATTGTAAATATTTATCTTCAATTCCGAACATGGTTCTAAAGCCACTAAAGCTAACAAGTCTGTCCCCTATTTCGACTTTCTGCCAGTAGCGGTGAAGGCATCGATTTATTGCGCGATCATCTGAAAGAAACGATGGGTTTTAGCAGTAATACCGAAGGTGGTTTCTTGGCTCGTCGTCGTTATTTACAAGCATTAAATACCGCAGCGGAACATTTACAATAGGGCCATGAATAATTGGTGGTTGCCCGTTCGGGTGAATTGCTGGCAGAAGAGCTGCGTCTGGCGCAGCAGGCATTGAGTGAGATCTCGGGTGAATTTACTTCCGATGATCTGCCAGGAAGGATTTTTTCGAGTTTTTGTATTGGGAGGTCAGTGGGTAAAAGGCAGAAGTGGAATTTTTTTACCGGTTATAACAGGTAAAATTATATTTACCGGCTATAGCGTGTAAAAATTGATTTACCGGTTATAGCGTGTAACAATGAGGTTAACTGTTCAAATTGGTTGACCTCAAATATGAAAGTGACTAACTCGAAACAACTCAGCGCATATTTAAAAGATATCAGGCTTACTCAAAAACTTTCTCAGGGTAAAGTAGCAAGCAAAGTAGGTATTAGGCAGGATACGGTATCAAGCTTTGAGCAGCACCCAGATTCTACCAAGCTGGAGACCTTCTTTAAGATTATGTCAGCATTGAATTTGGAACTCGATATCCAGCCAAGAAACGTTACTAAGATAGATTCGTTAGTGGAAGATGATTGCACAACATCGGACTCGGTGTGGAAAGAGGAGTGGTAATGGCAGCACTGGATGTCTACATGAACGGTTATCGAGTTGGAGTATTTACCAAAGCCAATACTGGCTCCCACCATTTCAAATATGATGAGTCCTGGCTTAGGTTATCGGGTAGTCGCCCCATTTCACTGTCTATGCCTCTGCGCCATCAAGCTTATCAGGGTGACGAGGTATATAACTTTTTCGATAATCTACTGCCGGATAATCCGGAAGTCAGAAGAAGAATCGTCGCCAGGCACAATGCTGAGTCAACGCAACCTTTTGATCTGCTGGCTAAAGTGGGTCAAGATAGTGTAGGAGCTTTGCAACTGGTACCGCAAGGTACATCCGCTAATGATATCAAGAGGATTGAATATAAGCCCTTATCTGAGATGGAACTAGATAAAGTGCTAACTGGCTACCAAGCTGGTGCGCCATTGGGGATGATCGAAGAAGAGGAAGATTTTCGTATATCCATCGCTGGCGCACAGGAAAAGACAGCGCTTTTAAATATTGATGGAAATTGGTGCTTGCCATTAAATGCCACTCCGACAACACATATCATCAAACTTCCCATCGGTAAAATTGAGAGTCATTCACACTCTATTGATATGTCTGAAAGTGTGGAAAATGAATATCTGTGTATGTTGATTGCAAGGATGTTTGGACTGTCTGTTCCTCACTGCTTAATAATGAAAGTGGGAGAAATAAAAGCATTAGCAGTAGAACGATTTGATCGCAAGTATTCATCTGACAACAGTTGGATAATGCGGCTGCCTCAGGAGGATTTCTGCCAAACCTTGAGCGTGCCTTCGGCGAAAAAGTATGAGAGTCATGGTGGTCCTGGGATTCCCGAGATCATGTCCTACCTCTTGGGTTCGGTTAAAGCCGAGACTGACCGTTATGAATTTATGAAGATCCAGGTATTGTTTTGGCTGTTGGCTGCCACAGACGGCCATGCAAAAAACTTTTCACTGTTTATTGAGGCTGAAGGGCATTATCGGCTAACGCCTTTTTATGACATTCTTTCCATGTACCCTGTATTCGGAGGCAGAGGGCTTCATCCCCGAGATGCCAAATTGGCGATGGGGCTAACTGGGACGAGAGGTAGGAAGTACAATATAGAGCAGATATTCCCAAGACACTTTTTTCAAACAGCCAATGCCGCTGGATTTGATAAGGATTCGATGGCAAGAATTCTTACTGAATATGCTGAGACGGTTGATACAGTTGTCATGAATGTCAGAGGCCAGTTGCCTATAGATTTCCCTGTTCATATCAGTAACTCGATATTGGGAGGGTTACAAGCCAGAGCAAAGCGCCTGAAAATTGGGTGGGATTAACATTCTCATCAACATTATCTACAGCAAGTGCCATATAAATATGGCACCCACTCACATGATGATTTTATAACTTATTTTTTACCTGCAACATCTAGTTGCTGATAAATATAATGTTTATAACTTTCCACCAGCGCTTTATCCTGACAATCATCCAATGCTCCCCGGCAGAGATGACGCATTGTCATATTTGCTCGGTAGAAAGGTGAAGCATCCAGTTTAGCTCTCTCCATAATCATGCTGCCAAGGAATGAAATATCCGTCAGTTCATCAGTCTGAATAGATTCTCCCTGTTGCAAGTTATCCCGCATAGTAAATTGGGTGATATGACCCGGATTTGAAAATACGCCATTGTACTGATTTAGGCTGATATTGGGTTGATGATCACCAAAGTAAAGGAAAATAGTGGGCTTTTCCCGTTTAGCAACAAACTCACTGAAATCTTTAATTGCCGGATCAGAAGCTTTGATTTTCTCCATATAGTGACTGAACTTACCCACTGCCTGTGAATTTTTCACATGTCCGGTAAGCCCGTAATCATCAGTGTGATCTTCATCATATGGGCCATGTTCATACATGGTCAGTGAGAAAATAAAGAGTGGCTTATCTGTTTCCTGTGCCAAAATGTCTTTCACATAACCCAACATCTCTTGCGTAGAAATAGCCCACAAATTTTTATCGGGACTGGCGGGATATCCCAATTCCTGTGGCTGAATAATGCGATCAACGCCGAGAGTCTGATAGGCATGACCGGAATGATAAGAAGATTTATTAAATGGCGTCAAAACAACCGTGTAATAGCCATTCTGTTTCATTTCACGGAACAAGCTGTATTTCAGATGATCAACAATAAAATAAAAAACCGCATTCTTACGTGAGCCAAAATCGTCCGTATTTAAGCCAGTCAGAGCAGAAAATTCAGATAACCAGGTACCACCACCGAAAGTTTGCACCCGCATTGGGCTTTGTGCGCTGACGCCAGAATCCCGCTGGAACATATAAAGATTAGGTAAGCGGGCATCATCAGGCAGTTGATAGATATGCGGAGTCACGGTGGATTCCTGTAATAACATCACCACGTCAGGTTTAATTACTGACTGCGACACAGGTAGCACGACATTCTTAGCCTGTTGCAGAAAATAATCGGATGATTGTCCAAATTGAGGCGCATGATATTTGGCATCTTTAGCCGACATCACCATATTGGTGACGGTACCACGTCCTTTTGGTAGTGAAGATTCCCACTGCTCTCTGAATGCATTAGCGGTAGCGCTCACTTCCCATGTACAGAACGCCGCCAGAACCAAGCCGACAGTACGCCATTTGAAACCACGGAGGGGAGATGATTTTTTCCAGCTCAGCGTCATGTTAAAAATCAACCAGATAAACATTGCGACAACGCCTAAACCGGCCAGCCAATAGTGGTGTAATGTTTCCTGATTGGCAGGATCAAACATCAAGTTCAGATCGGAGAACATCAACTGCTCTTTGTAGTAATGAACTTTTATCTGATTGAGGAATTTAAAGATAATAAATAGTGTTCCGGTAAAGGCAGCGGAAAACAGTAACCTGGCTGATATAAAAAACATCAAGCCAAATATCACACCAAACACACCGACAGCAATCAGTGCCGGATAAATATCTTCACTTTTTTCAAAAACCAGAATTAAAGTTGCAATAAACAATAATCCCAGATAAACGCCCGATGTTATCTTCTTTTTCATAGCGTATTCAATCCAGTTAATAGAAAGCTAACGGTTGGCAAAAATAGCACAGATCAGTTAAATCGATGAAGCAAGACGGTGATTTTGCTGAAATCATCTATACCCGTTATCTTTCAAGTTGCCTCTTTGTTGGCTGCACTCACTCACCCCAGTCACATAGTTATCTATGCTCCCGGGGATTCGCTCCCTTGCCGTCGCGATGCATCTTGAAATCCATAGGGTATATATTTTAAATAAAAAAATCATCAGAATAGCCCATTATCTCTGAGAATATGCGACTCAGCCTGACGACGAGTAAAACCACTGCGATCAAAAAATTCCAATATTTGAATAGCCAATTTACGACCGATACCGAGTTGATCACGAAAATCCGCAGCGGTAATTGCACCATAATCTTGATTAAATTGGCGAATTAGCTCCGCGAATTGTTGAATTCGTTGGCTACAATAATAACGATCAGGAACAATCGCGATAATATGCCCCAATTGAGCGGATTTTTTCAACAAATTGCGGACTGTTGCCTCTTCTTCTTTTAAATCCGCAGCCAGGTCGCGTACCCACCACGGATCATCTGTGAAATAGGGGGCTATTCGTTGCCACAATTTTGCCTGTTCATCACTAAAAGACAAACCGTGTTCAGGAAGATATAACCAACCTCGTAATTGCTTTAGCTGTCCATCACTGAGCAATGCATCTATCAAAGTGTAAACTAGCGCTTCATCCAGCGTTGGCAGCGCCATCCGTTTCAGACGTACCCTGCCTAAACCCAGTTGATCGACATGTTGCTGGTGATATTCAGCCAAAACGTGTAGTAACTTCTGCTTTGCTAACTTGGCATTGTTCTGTGATAACACCATACCATCGGCAATAATCACATCCTCATCAACGATTAGCTGGTGGAGAGTTGCTTCCGTTAACTGACGCGCCCAAGAAAAGTGGTTGAGAGAAAGTGCGCCTCGTGGCAAATGGAGCGCTAAATTAGCTGCATGATCTGATGTTCTGGCAAGCCGCGTGAGCCAATGCAAAAATTCTGGCTGGCGCTTACCACGACGGGGGGAATTTAGATTTATCACTCGCGCGCCAGCCAATGTTTTTCTGGCACTGATATCTCGCAATATCAGCCGGTCATTCTCAACCAACCACAATGGGCTATCAAGCGCCAATTCAGCCAGCAGAGGCTTATCAGAAAGTTGATTTAGTAATGAAATTCGCCCCGTTATATGGCTGGCAGCATGATGAATATGAATTGGTTGCCAGTTTCGCAAAGGTTCATCAGTTTCTACTTCCACCAATACCTTTTCTACATGCTCAAAGGGTTTGTGGGAAAGTAGCCAATCACCACGGGATACCTGTTCTTTACTCACATCACCAGTAATATTCAGTGCAATACGTTGCCCGGCTTGAGCCGTATCGGTCTGTTGATTCTGAGCATGCAAGCCACGTACTCTGACTTGCTGATCCCGGCCGGTTAGCCAGAGGGTATCTCCCACTCTGACCCGGCCGGCCAATGCCGTTCCCGTGACTACCAGACCCGCTCCTTTTACACTGAAAGCGCGATCTATCGCCAGACGAAAACGCTGATGTAATTTTTCATGCTGCTTATTTTGCTGATGTAACTGCAACAGATGCTGCCTCAAAGGGACAATACTTTCTTCATCCGCCGCAGCCGTTACAAACAGAGGGAACTCGCTCCAACCCTGCATTGCCAGTTGATGTTCAATTTGTTGGCGGATTTCAACTATTCGTTGCGATTCCACTCGATCTGCTTTAGTGAGCGCAACTGTCATGGCCGGGCGGCCAATCAAACGCAGAATAGCTAAATGTTCTCTCGTTTGAGCCATTACCCCATCGTCACAGGCAACCACTAATAAAACATGATCAATACCTCCGATCCCTGCCAACATATTAGCGAGGAATTTCTCATGTCCGGGCACATCGATAAAACCAACCGAAGAGCCATCCGGTTGCGGCCAATAGGCATAACCTAAATCGATGGTCATCCCGCGCTTTTTCTCTTCCGGCAAATGAGCTGTATTAACGCCGGTAATCGCTTGAATAAGTGTGGTTTTACCATGATCAACATGGCCCGCGGTGGCAAAAATCATAATAGTTTTAGAAAATTATTGTATTTCAGAAAATTACAGCAATAGTGCCTGCAATAGCGCTTTTTCATCTTCAAGACAGCGTAAATCCAGCCATAAACGTCCGCCAGAGATACGACCAAGAACGGGTTTCGCTAATCCACGCCAGCACCGGGCCAACCGCTCTAACGAGCTCCCCTGACCATCAACGGCAGCGAAAGTCAAAGCCCAACTTGGCAGACGATCAACCGGCAGCGAACCACTGCCAATCTGTGAATAACATGGTTCATCACGAACAATAAATTGGTCACCGTAATGTGCTTGAAGCTGAGGTAATAGCTGTTGTGCCATATCATGCATTTGTTGTTGTGAACGGGTTAACAAACGTAACGTTGGCAATTGTTGGCAAAGCTGTTCGGGGCGCTGATATAACCGCAATGTAGCTTCTAAAGCGGCCAGCGTCATCTTATCTGCCCGCAAAGCGCGTTTTAGAGGATGACGCTGGATTGCTTCTATCCAGTGTTTCTTGCCTAGAATAATGCCAGCTTGTGGTCCCCCCAGTAATTTATCACCAGAGAAAGTGACCAGATCGATGCCCTGATTCAGGTAATCTTGAGGCATAGGTTCGGCTGGCAATCCATATTGCGCCATATTGATCATGGAACCGCTACCCAGATCAATTGCAGTAGGAATTTGTGAGGTTATTCCCAGAGTGGCCAATTCACGGCCAGACACTTCCGCGGTAAAACCTTCAATATTGTAGTTACTGGCATGCACTTTCATAAGGAGAGCGGTCTCTTCATTAATCGCTTGCCGATAATCTTTCAGATGAGTGCGGTTCGTTGTGCCGACTTCAACTAATCGGCATCCTGCCTGAACCATTACATCAGGAATACGGAATGCGCCACCAATTTCCACTAATTCGCCACGAGAAACCACAACTTGCTTACCGGATGCTACGGTTGCCAGCAATAACAACACCGCCGCTGCATTGTTATTAACAATACAGGCATCTTCCGCCCCGGTTAATTCACACAGTAAATCCGCCAAAGCATGGTCACGGTGTCCACGTCCGGCGTTATTGAGGGAATATTCCAACGTTACAGGTGAACGCATCACTTGTGTTACCGCTTCAATCGCTGATTCTGCCATTAATGCTCGGCCAAGATTGGTATGAATCACCGTACCACTAAGATTAAACACCGGCTTTAAAGCCAAAACTTGTTTCTGTTCCAGTTGCTGACCAAGTGCCAAGGCCCAGTTATCACACCAATCAGGCAGTACCTGATACTGCTTGATATTGATTCTGGCCTGCTCCTGCATTCCTCTTAATGTGGCAGTGACCAACGTCTGTCCATATTGTTCCACGAATGGGGCTATCTGTGGCTCATGCAATAGACGATCAATGGCGGGGAGCAGGCTGTACAACGGGTATGGTTTATGTGTCATGGCAATTCCGTCAACTCACTATTACTCATTTGGGAACAAAAACGGGTTGATGCTACTGCGGACAAAGCCTTCCTCTTCCATTTTGGCATCGAGGATCAGTGAAGCTAGATCATTAGCAACAGCTTCAACTTTCGGATCTTTCTCCTGATAGAGAATTTTCAAATAACTACCACAATCGCCGCAACTTTCCGCTTTCACAGCGGCGTGCTCACTATCTAGTGACCAATAATTAAGATCGCGTGTCTGTTCGCAGTTACTGCATTTTACCCGTACCACATGCCATTCACTTTCACACAAACTACAATGCAGATAACGCAACCCGTTGGTTGTGCCAATATGAACGACACTAGAGACCGGCATACTGTTGCAAACTGGGCAAAACTGACGATGTTCACCATATTCTGCCCTCGCTTTTCCTGGGATTTGATTTGCCATTTGTGCCCAATAGAGGGAAAGTGCCGCCCAGATAAAAAGTGCTTTTTCAGGGCTGACTTTACTGAATTCATTTTTCAGCAGAGCATCGGCCATCTGTTCCAGCTCCTGTTCTGGCGCTTTTTCTAGATTATCCAGAGCGGCATTAACATGTTCCGACGCATCTGGCAGTAATTCTGCTATCAGAGAGTGAAGTAATTTTTGCCAGTGTTCAGTACGTTGGAAGGTTTTGCAATCCAGAGGCGGTTTACCTTCAATGACAGATTTTTCTAAGATATCTGCTATCTCCATTTTTAATGGATTATCATGCAACGCTTTTTGCTGAGCTTGGGCAACTTGTGCTGAAAAGTTAAGATAATCAACGAATGGGCTCTCTTTTGCCAATTGTTGCAGGCGTTCTGCTCGACGCTGATAAAGATTTTTCAGATTAGCAAAAAGCAATGGCGGGATATAATCTGCTGTTTTTTCATTGGTGCGATCTTTGCTCAGTTGTTCTTGAGGAACGATGTGAATACTCATTAAGTTCTATCTTCCTGCTATCTGCTTTGGGGCTTTCAGATTAATAATAATCTTAAGCTTGTTTTTAGCGTTCAGCATAGATCAAAAGTGGTTTCTGGGCTACAGAGATAATACTTGAAATTATGTGGTCGGTAATAATCAATATATTCATGAAATGGTTGTCAATATTTTTATAATCATTCATTCTTAGTGTGAATTTGCTGAAATAAAAATATTGTTAAGGCATATCTTTTAATTTAATCTTAAAAACCCCTAAAAAGAGTTAATTGTGATTTTTAACATTTCTTTCTATCATATTTTATATAGTCTGATAGTTAATTACTTACGGCTAAAAAAATATAATTAAAGTGAGTAAGCAATGGTCAAAGATGAATCAAATTTTCATTATCTCATAAGGAAAAGATAGCAAAGTTAATAATTACATTTTTGGCTGAAAGTGTTTCAACTATATATGGTTAGTTATAGTGGTACTATGTTCTATACCCGTCATCTTTCAAGTTGCCTCTTTGTTGGCTGCACTCACTCACCCCGGTCACATAGTTATCTATGTTCCCGGGGATTCGCTCCCTTGCCGCCGCGATGCATCTTGAAATCTATAGGGTATATATAATAACCTCATTTAAAAATACAGAAAGGGTAATTCAATGCTAATCGATCTCATTACGTCATATAGAAAAACCGCTGCAATCTATACTTTTGTTGATGCTGGTTTATCTATTCACTTTAAAAATGGAGACTATGTAGATATTAACAAACTTGCCAGTCAATATGGTATTGATTATTCAAGACTTAATCGACTATGTGATTTCTTAATTGAAATAGGAGTATTGGTTAGCAGCAACCACGGGGTTGCACTTTCTGAGGAATGCAGTGCACTTGCTGATCCTAATAGCGTAGAATTCTTAACAGTAAAATATGAAATCAATTCAGAACATTGGGATTCTTGGTTAATGTATCCAAAATCCTTGCTGGAAAACAATGGCAAATCGGCATTTGAAATGGTGCATGGAAAATCATTCTTTGAGCATTTGGATAGTAATAAGGGATTAAAATCAGATTTTGATGCTTTAATGTCAAAATACACAAATAAAATAATTAAAGAATTGCTTGTTATTTATGATTTTAATAAACATAACAGAATATTAGATCTGGGGGGTGGAGACGGAGAGCTTTTGATCAGAATCAGTAAACAGGTCAAAGGAAAAGATTACGCTGTATTGGACAGATATAATGAAATGCCTATTTCAGAAGGTGTAAATTTCATAAGTGGAGATTTTTTTAAGCCAATTCCGACAGGTTATGATTTATATATTTTAAAAAATGTTCTCCATAATTGGCCTGATAATGATGCTATATCCATTTTGAAGAACTGCCGAGAAGCGATGGATAATAACACAACCCTTCTGATAATAACCTTAATGAAAAAACCACAATCCTTGGTAGTTAAATCTGTGGATATATTAATGGATATGCTATTTTTAGCGAAACAACGTTATTTGTCTGAATTCGAAGATATAGCTAGCCACGCAGGACTTGTTATTCGATCTTATAAAGATTTAGATGAAATATTTTCACTTATAGAATTAGGGGTAAAATAAATTATTAGGGATTTAGGAACATTTCCAAAAGATGATTATATTTATAATTGATCGTTGGGAAATATATATATAAAATGTGGCATCAAAATATTTGATGCCACATTTTATTTTATGTTAATAATTAAATGTATACCCTATGGATTTCAAGATGCATCGAGACGGCAAGGGAGCGAATCCCCGGGAGCATAGCAAACTATGTGACCGGGATGAGCGAGTGCAGCCAACAAAGAGGCAATTTGAAAGATGACGGGTATATAAGTATTAAAATAGAAAGCAAACTTACTCTCTGATAATAAAAACGATTAATAACTATATTAAACGATTCTATTTTATCTTGGAAATTTCTGAGAAGAGTTAATTGTGATCTTTGTCATTTATTTTTGTCGAATTTAATATAGTCTGATAGTTAACAATTCTGTTTAAAAATGCGTTATTAAAGTAAGTTGAACAATGGGAAAATAAGGAGAGTGGAATTTTTATTATCTCACTATGAAAAGGTAACAAAGCTAATAATCACATATTAGTTATCGAAATATCCAATTATTCATTATGGTATTTAATGTACTTTAGATAAAACACTTACTCTATTTATAAGATAAAGACATAAAGGATAACTCAATGCTAGCCGAACTTATTACATCATATAGAAAATCAGCCGCAATCTACGCTTTTGTTGATACCGGCTTATCTATTCACTTCAGAAATGGAGCTTATGTAGATATAGACGAACTTTCCCGTCAATGTGGTATTGATTATTCGCGACTTGATCGATTATGTGATTTCTTAATTGAAATTGGGGTATTGGTTAACCACGGTCATAAAGTCACCCTTTCTGATGAATGCAGTGCACTTGCCGATCCTGAAAGTATGGAGTCATTAATTGTAAAATGGGAACTGAGTCCAGATTGCTGGAACGCTTGGTCAATGTATTCAAGATCTTTACTTGAAAATGATGGAAAGCCGGCATTTGAAATAGAGCATGGAAAATCATTCTTTGAATATTTAGCTAGTAATAAATTACTCAAAGTAAATTTTGATTCTTCAATGTCAAAAATCTCAGATAAAATCATTGAAAAGATACTTGATATTTATGATTTTAGCCAGTACGACAGAATATTAGATGTTGGAGGAGGAGAAGGAAATCTTTTGGTTAAAATGGGCGAAAAGATAAAAGGAAAACATTACGCTGTATTAGATAGATATGATAAGATTCCTGTTTTGGAAAATATAGATTTTATCGATGGGGATTTTTTAAAATCAATTCCATCTGGTTATAATTTATATATTTTAAAGAATATTATTCACGATTGGTCTGATAAAAATGCAATATTAATTTTAGAAAATTGCCGTAAGGCAATGGATAATGGTTCAACTGTTTTATTGATAAGTTATACGAAGAAACCACAATCTAAGGTGTTGATATATTTAGATATGTTAATGGATGTAATATTTTCAGGAAAAGAGCGTTATTTGACGGAATTAGAGCATTTGGTTAACCAGGCAGGATTGGTTATTAAAGATGTTAAAGATATCGATGAATTATCTTCAATTATTCAGCTAGGGGTAAAATAATTTAAATATAATTATATGGATATTGTTTCTCTGAAAATATATATAATAAGTATGTCGTGTAAATATTTGATGACATACTTTTTTATATCAGTAAAATATATGAATATTAAAGTGTAAATAAAAATAATTTAAATAGCATAAATAACAATATTAAATCATTTTATTTGATTTTTAAAACCCCTTAAAAGAGTTAATTGTAATCTTCATCATTTCTTTTTATCATGTTTAATATCGTCTGATAATTAACAATTTCAACCCTAAAAATACATAACCAAAGTAAGTTAACCAATTGGAAAATAAGGAGAATGATATCTTCATATTACCAAGAAAAGATAGTAAAGTTAATGATTTCATTCTGGTTATCAGAATACCTAATAAATCATCAGGTATTTTCTGAATTTTAGATAAAACAATTCATCTTTTTATACCCTATGGATTTCAAGATGCATCGCGACGGCAAGGGAGTGAATCCCCGGGAGCATAGCTAACTATGTGACTGGGGTGAACGAGTGCAGCCAACAAAGAGGCAACTTGAAAGATAACGGGTATATAAGATAAAGATATAAAGGATAACTAATGCTAGCCGAACTTATTACATCATATAGAAAATCAATTGCCATCTATACTTTTGTGGATACAGGTTTGTCTGTTCACTTTAAAAATGGCACTTATATGGATATCAACGAACTTGCCAGCCAATATGGTATTGATTATTCTCGACTTAATCGATTATGTGATTTCTTAATTGAAATCGGGGTATTGGTTAGCAGCAATGATAGAGTTGCACTTTCTGAGGAATGTAGTGTGCTCGCCGATCCTGAGAGTATGGAATCATTAATTGCAAAGTGGGAATTTAACTCAGATCTTTGGAATGCTTGGTTAATGTACCCAAAATCCTTACTTGAAAATAATGGTAAATCGGCATTTGAAATAGCGAATGGAAAACCATTCTTTGAGCATTTGGATAGTAATAAATTGCTCAAGTCAAAATTTGATTCCTTAATGTCAAAAGATTCAGATAAAATGATTGAAAAATTATTTTATATTTATGATTTTAGTCAACACGATAAAATATTAGATGTTGGAGGAGGAGAAGGGAATCTTCTGATAAGAATGAGTGAAAAGGTAAAAGAAAAACATTACGCTGTATTGGACAGATATAATGCACTTCCTGATTACGACAATATAGATTTTATAGATGGAGATTTTTTTAAATCAATTCCAGCAGGTTACGATTTATATATTCTAAAGAATGTTATTCATGATTGGCCTGATAATGACGCAATACTCATTTTAGAAAATTGCCGAAAGGCAATGGGTAATAATGCAACTATTTTATTAATAACCTTAATGAAAAAACCACAGTCTAAAATAATTAAATATTTTGATATATTAATGGATGTATCATCTTTAGGGAAAGAGCGTAACTTAACGGAATTCGAATATTTGGCTAACCAAGCAGGGCTGGTCATTCAAGATGTTAAAGATATCGACGAATCATATTCAATTATCCAACTAGGTGTAAAATAAATTATAGATAATAGTGGAGCTTCACCAAATATAATGATATGGATATTGTATGTCTGATAACTCTATAACAAGTATGGCATTAAAATATTTAATGCCATATTTTTATTCTATATCAATAAGATATTGAAATAGAATTTGGATTTAAATGTTGATAACAAGGGTAGTTTAATAGCTAAAATATCAAAATTAAATTATATTTCCTTATTTGATTTTAAATTATTCTGAAAATATTTAATTGTGATCTTCATCATTTATTTTTATCAAATTTAGTATAGTATAATAATTTGTTTCTAAAAATGGATAATTAAAGCAAGTTAATTGATTGGAAAGTAAGGGGAATAAAATATTTATTATCTCATAGGAAAAAGATAACAAAAATAATAATCACAATTTGGTGAAAATATGTTGTTGAAATACCTAGTTAATCGTCATGGTATTTCCCGAGTTTTATATAAAACACTTCATTTCTTTATTAGATATACCCAATGGATTTCAAGATGCATCGCGACGGCAAGGGAGTGAATCCCTGGGAGCATAGCAAACTATGTGACCGGGGTGAGCGAGTGCAGCCAACAAAGAGGCAACTTGAAAGATAACGGGTATAAAGGATAACGCTATGCTAATCGATCTTATTACATCATGTAGAAAATCAAACGCAATTTATGCTTTTGTTGATATGGGTTTGTCTGTTCACTTTAAAGATGGAGCCTGCGTAAATATCAGCGAACTTTCCCGTCAATATGGTCTTGATCATTCTCGCTTTAGCCGGTTATGTGAATATTTAATCAAAATAGGGGTATTGGTTAGCCGCAATGAGGGAGTTGCACTTTCTGAGGAATGCAGTGCACTTGCCGATCCTGAAAGTATGGAATCATTGATGATAAAGTGCGAAGTTAGCCCAGAATACTGGAACGCTTGGTCAATGTATTCAAAATCCTTATATGAGAATAATAACGAAACGGCATTTGAAATAGCGCATGGAAAACCATTCTTTGAATATTTGGATAATCATGAATTGTTCAGATCAAATTTTGATTCTTTTATGTCAAAAAACTCGGACAAAATAATAGAGAAAATACTTGATATTTATGATTTTAGTCAACATAACAGAATATTAGATGTTGGAGGAGGAGAAGGAAAGCTTTTGGTAAGAATAAATGAAAAAATAAAAGGAAAACATTACGCTGTATTGGACAGATATAATGAAATTCCTGTTTTAGAAGATATTGAATTTATAAACGGAGATTTTTTTAAATCAATTCCATCTGGTTATGATTTATATATTTTAAAGAATATTATCCATAATTGGTCTGATAATAACGCAATACTAATTTTAGAGAATTGCCGAAAAGCTATGGATGATAATGCAACTGTTTTGTTGATAGGCACGGTGAAAAAATTAAAATTAGAAATAATTGACTCTACGGATATATTAATGGATGTACTATTATTAGGAAAAGAGCGTTATTTGAATGAATTAGAAGATTTGGCTCACCAAGCAGGGTTTGTCGTTAAAGATATCAAAGATATAAATGAAAAATATTCAATTATAGAGCTAGGTGTAAAATAAATTACAGATAATTATGGAACTTCACAAAAAATAGTTATATGGATATTGTGTCTCTGAAAACAGGTATAACAAGTATGGCATCAAAATATCTGATTCCATATTTCTAGCTTATATTATTGAATTAAACTTAGTGCCTATCCCAATAGGACTATTGGGATAGGCTGTTAATTAACAATGGGTAGGATATGACTACCTTTCATTGATGATCTTTGAAGAGGAACTCATTGACGTTTTTTTCCTGTTGCTGAAATAGTACGTTTAAAAAATACCTTATAGTTTTTCAGGTTTTATAATTACTTCTTCTATAAATGAATGTAAATAGTAATATATATACTACGTGATTTTTTTATATTTAATTATCAATAATTCTGAGAAGAGATAATTGTGATCTTTGTCATTTCTTTTTATCCAATTTAATATAATCTGGTAGCTTGCTTTTAACAATACGGAAGCAAAGTGAATTGTATCTTTACATGAAAAGGTAACAAAGTTAATAATTACATTTTGTTTTAAATAGGTTGTTGCGATATCCAATCTATCATCATGCTATTTCTTGGATTTTGGATAAAATACTTAATTTTTTCATAATATACAGATATAAAGGATGGCTCAATGCTAACTGAACTGATTGCATCAAATAGAAGATCAGCTGCAATTCATGCTTTTGTTGATACCGGATTATCTACTCACTTTAAAGATGGAGTTTATGTCGATATAAGCGAGCTTTCCCGTAAATCTGGTGTTAATTATGCTCGGTTTAGTCGATTATGTGATTTCTTAGTTGAAATGGGAGTATTGGTTAGTAACGATAATAAATTCAGGCTTTCTGATGAGTGTCATGTTTTTGCCGATCCTGAAAGTTTTGAGTCATTCATGATAAAGCTTGAAATTTGCTCATATTACAGTAACGCTTGGTTAATGTATGGAAAATCCCTATTTGAAGATGATGGCAAATCGGCATTTGAAATGGCACATGGCAAGCCATTCTTTGAATATTTGGATGGTAACAAGTTTCTCAAATCAAATTTTGATGCTTTAATGACAAGACTCTCAAATTTAATCGTTGAGAAGTTACTTGGTATTTATGATTTTAATCAGCACAATAGAATATTAGATGTTGGAGGGGGAGAAGGGAAGCTTTTAGCAAGAATAAGTGAAAAGGTAAAAGGAAAACATTACGCTGTATTGGATAGATATAATGAACTTCCAGTTTCTGATAATATAGATTTTATCAATGGAAATTTTCTAGATTCAATTCCATCGGGTTATGATTTGTATATTTTAAAAAATATTCTCCATAATTGGTCCGATAGTGATTCAATACTTATTTTGGAGAATTTCCGCAAAGCAATGGATAAAAATTCATCTCTATTATTGATAAATATGGTGAAAGAGCCAGAATTTTCTAGATCTTTCGATATATTAATGGATATGTTATTTTTAGGGAAAGAACGTAGTTTTGCTGAATTCGAATATCTGGCTAACCAAGCTGGACTTATCGTTCAAGAGACTAAAGTTATAGATCAATCATATTCACCATATTCATTTATCAAACTACGGATAAAATAAATTGTAGGAACTACAGATTATTCCCAAAGATGATTATATCATATTGTGTTTTTGAGGAGTGGATATATAAAATAAAGCATCAAATTTTTTTGATGCTTTTTTAGATTAAAGAGATATATAGATTAAAATAGAAAGTGAATTTAATTTAAAGATTGATGATAAAATAATAAATTAAATAAAAATATTAAACCTAATATTTAATCATTTTTTGCATTATTCGTACTTAATCAACAATAAGCAGGATATGATTATCCTGCTTTGATGATTATATTCGAAACGCATTAACGTTTCTCTTCTTGTTGTTCCTGTTTCATTACTTCACGATACCAACGTGGGTGATGTTTCTTCGCCCATCCACGGGTTACCCAACCTTCAATCATTGCCCGAAGAGTTCCTTTCACCCAGAATGCCGCATAAGCGTGAATCATAATCGTCAAGATTAAACCAATAGCTGACATTGAATGAATTAGAAGCGCAATTCGAATTATCGGAATAGAGAAGAGATCAGCAAAATAGGGGCGCCAAATAATAACACCACTGACAGCGAGTAATATCAGGAAAATACTGATAGACCAATAAATCCCTTTTTGACCTAAGTTATACTGACCAATATCACCTGCTTCCTCATTTTTTACAATCTTGTGGATGTTTTTTAGCCATATAATGTCATCTTTGTCGATAAAGTTATGTTTAAAATACCTGAAAAACATAAAGATAAATAAAATAAACATCGCTGAACCGACAAATGGATGCAAAATCCGTGACAATTGCGGCGTACCGAAGATATTCATCAGCCAGTTAAAAGAGGGGAAAAAGAATCCTAATCCACTAATGGCGGTAAATAGAAAACAGAGCACCACCGCCCAGTGGTTTACTCGCTCAACCGGTGAGTGGCGGATAATAATATCTTTCCTGCCTTTCATCGCTGCTCCTTCCCATTGGCTGATTTCTGTGAAAGCTCGGTATCACGACGCGCATTTTCCTCGTCTTCTTCCGTTACCCGGTTCGGACCAATTCCCACATAATGGAAGAGGCTGGCAGCGAATGTGGCAGCAAATCCCACTGCGGCCAGCGGTTTCCAGATACCTTTCCAGAAGGTGACGGTCGGGCTAATAGCGGGATTGTCCGGTAGGCCATGATATAGCTGTGGCTTGTTAGCATGGTGCAGTACATACATCACATGGGTACCCCCAACACCATCAGGATCGTACAGACCTGCATTCTCATAACCGCGGCCTTTCAACTCACTCACCCGTTCAGCCGCCAAATCCTTCATGGCTTTTTTACTGCCAAAATGGATTGCGCCGGTCGGACAGGTTTTCACGCAGGCAGGCTCTTGACCAACGTTAACGCGGTCAACACACAGAGTGCACTTATATACCCGGTTATCTTCTTTGTTGATCCGTGGCACATTGAACGGACAACCCGCGATACAGTAGCCACAGCCGATACAGTGTTCTGACTGAAAATCAACAATCCCATTTGCATACTGGATAATCGCCCCTTCGGCTGGACAAGCTTTCAAGCAACCCGGATCAGCACAGTGCATACAGCCATCTTTACGAATCAGCCATTCCAGTTTGCCGTTCTCTTCAACTTCTGAGAAGCGCATCACGGTCCATGATTTAGCGGTTAAATCCGCCGGGTTATCATAAACACCAACGTTATAACCGATCTCGTCACGGATATCGTTCCACTCAGAACAGGCCACCTGACAAGCTTTACAACCGATACAGGTTGTCACATCAATCAGTTTTGCAACGCCCTCTTGGTCATCCCGCACCCGTGGTGCAGGAGTAAAAGAATTTGTGGCAGATCGACGAATGATGTCTTGAGTTTGCAATGACATGATTTCTCCCTTACACCTTTTCTATATTAACCAGGAACGCTTTGAACTCAGGCGTTTGTGTGTTCGCATCACCAACAAATGGTGTCAACGTATTGGCAATAAAGCCTTTCTTCGCAGCCCCTTCAAAGCCCCAATGAATCGGAATACCGATAGTATCTACTTCACGACCGTGTACATTCAGGGTACGAATACGTTTGGTGACAACCGCTTTCGCTTTGATGTAACCACGATTAGAGCTAACCTTGACGGTATCACCGTGTTTGATGCCTTTCTTTTCCGCCAGTTTTTCACCGATTTCCACAAACTGTTCAGGTTGGATAATCGAGTTCAACAATGCATGTTTTGTCCAATAGTGGAAATGCTCTGTCAAGCGGTAAGTCGTTCCTACATAAGGGAATTTATCTGCCTTACCCATTGCTTCAAAGTCGCTTTTGAACACTCGGGCAGCCGGGTTGGATACCACATTCGGATGCAACGGATTGGTCCCCAATGGTGTTTCAAAAGGTTCATAGTGTTCAGGGAATGGTCCTTCAGCCATCTTATCAATAGCAAACAGACGCGCCATACCTTCCGGTTGCATGATAAAGGGACCAACATCCGTTTCCGGCGCAGCCACGCTGTAGTCAGCAGTATCGACACCACCCCACTTAATACCATCCCACGTCAGTAACTGACGTTTCGGGTCCCACGGTTTACCCTGCGGATCAGCCGATGCGCGATTGTACAAAATACGACGGTTTAACGGCCATGCCCATGCCCAACCTAGTGTATTACCCAATCCTGATGGATCAGCGTTATCACGACGGGCCATTTGGTTACCTTCCGGCGTCCAGCTTCCAGTAAAGATCCAACAACCACTGGCGGTCGTGCCATCATCACGTAGCTGCGTAAAAGAGGTTAATTGCTGACCTTGTTTCACGATGACGTTGCCATCAATATCAATCAGATCAACTAGTGCCCGGCCATTACTCTCTTGAGCCACCTCTTCTGATGTGGGGCTGTGCGGGTTGAAATAATCCCAAGTCATGTTCAGCACCGGCTCTGGTGACGCACCACCTTCAGCGCGGTACATATCCCGCATACGTTTGAAGATTCCGGAAAGGATCTCGCCATCACCGATGGCTTCTCCCGGCGCATCAGCCCCTTTCCAGTGCCACTGCAACCAGCGACCAGAGTTAACAATTGAACCGTTTTCCTCTGCAAAACAGCAACACGGCAGGCGGAAAACTTCGGTCTGAATTTTGGATGAATCGACTTCGTTAAATTCACCGTGGTTCTGCCAGAAAGTTGAAGTTTCAGTATTAAGCGGATCGATAGTGATCAGGAATTTCAGTTTCGACAGTGCATCAACGACTTTATTTTTATTCGGGAAAGAAGCTACCGGGTTAAAGCCCTGACAAATATAGCCATTCACTTCACCTTTCGACATCATGTCAAAAAATTGCAGAACATCATAACCTTTGTCCCACTTCGGCAGCCAGTTAAAACCCCAGTCGTTATCTTTACGGGCATTATCTCCGTAGAAACTCTTCATCAGACTGATAAAGAATTTTGGGTAGTTACCCCAATAGTTAACTTGACCCGGCCGCATTGGTTTTGGCGTATTTGCTTGGAGATAAGTTTGTAAATCAGCCTGCTTCTCTGAGGGGAGCGTCAGATATCCCGGCAAGCTTTGCGACAATAACCCTAAATCAGTTAATCCCTGAATATTCGAGTGACCACGCAATGCATTAACCCCGCCACCTGCCATCCCCATATTGCCCAACAGTAGCTGGATTATTGCCATAGTCCGGATGTTCTGTGCACCCACTGAGTGTTGAGTCCAACCCAGTGCGTACAGGAAAGAAGCGGTCTTATCCTTAACACAAGTTTCTGCAATATATTCACAGACTTTCAGGAAATCCTCTTTTGGCGTACCGCAAATATTACTGACGACATCGGGCGTGTAACGACTAACATGCTCTTTTAATAAATTCCATACACAACGTGGATGTTTAAGTGAGATATCACGTTGAGCAAAGCCGTTTTCATCCAGTGCATAGTTCCAACTGGTTTTGTCGTATTGACGTTTTTCTGCATCGTAACCACTGAACAGACCATCATCGAACGAGTAATCTTCACGCACGATCAGACTGGCGTTGGTATACGCCTCAACATATTCATGATTAATCTTATCGTTGGTCAGTAGGTATAAAATGACACCTGACAAGAAAGCAATATCAGTACCAGAACGGATTGGAGTATAGAAATCCGCTACAGATGCTGTACGGGTAAAACGCGGATCAATCACAATTAACTTAGCGTTATTATGGATTTTGGCTTCCATTGCCCAACGGAATCCCACAGGATGCGCTTCGGCAGCGTTACCACCCATAACGACGATCAGATTCGCGTTCTTAATATCAACCCAGTGGTTGGTCATCGCACCGCGACCAAATGTTGGAGCAAGACTTGCTACCGTTGGTCCGTGTCAGACACGTGCTTGGTTGTCTACGGCGAGCATGCCGAGAGCGCGACTAAATTTTTGCGACAGATAACCTGTTTCGTTACTGGAAGCAGATGCACACAGCATGCCGGTCGTCAGCCAACGATTGACTGTCACACCCTCTTGATTGGTTTTAATGAAATTGGCGTCACGGTCTGCTTTCATTAACTTAGCGATGCGATCAAATGCCTCATCCCAAGTAATACGTTGCCATTTGTCAGAACCTGCTGCACGATATTCTGGGTATTTCAGGCGGCTTTCGCTATGAATAAAATCAACCAAGCCAGCCCCTTTAGGACAGAGTGCACCACGGTTTACCGGGTGATCAGGATCACCTTCAATATGGAAAATAGTTGCTTTCGCATTTTTTGCGCCATCGCCAAGGCTGTACATCAACAGCCCACAGCCGACAGAACAGTATGTACAGGTATTTCGGGTTTCACGTGCACGCAACAATTTATAATTACGTGTTTGTGCAAGGGCTGCGGTTGGTGAAAAGCCCAATGCTGCTACCGTCGTACCTGCCATACCGCCAGCGCAGATCTTAAAGAACTGCCTTCTGCTGACTTGCATGGAAATCTCCTCACTCACATTGTTTTAAACAATACCCATTCCATCATGGGAAAAATTTCAAATGTGTTCTTTCTTATTAAAACCACTTTCCGTAGCGGGATCAGATTTATTGCCTGACAAATAGTATAGACTCTTTTTTCCGTACAATTATTGTGCCGTAACACTATTAGGAATTCATCTAATGTATAACGTAAAACCAGGGAAGTTGTTACCATTTGGTGTGATTGAGGGCGCAAAAAGAACGAACGTGCAACAAAAACACTGTCCTGACATATTAAAAGCTGATTGGATTGCAGAAGAAGTTCCTGTTGCTTTAGTTTATAACGGTATTTCGCATGTTGTGATGATGGCAAGTCCCAAAGATCTCGAATATTTTGCTATTGGGTTTTCACTTTCCGAAGGCATCATTGAATCTCAACACGAGATTCGTGGTATTGATATTATCGCTCATTGTAGCGGTGGAATTGAGTTGCAAATAGAACTTTCTAGCCGCCGTTTTGCGGGTTTGAAAGAGCGCAGACGTAATCTGGCGGGACGAACAGGTTGCGGCATCTGCGGAACAGAACAACTTTCTGATATTTTTCGCCCGATCACCCCGTTGCCTTTCACTCAAACCTTTTCATTAAGCCAGCTTGATCATGCTCTCTCTCAACTGACTAGTGTCCAAGATATCGGTGCATTGACAGGTTGCACTCATGCAGCAAGTTGGATCAATCCGGAAGGCAAATTATTGGGCGGATGTGAGGATATAGGTCGGCACGTTGCACTGGACAAGATGCTAGGCATGAAGGCAAAAACAGGCTGGCAGCAAGGCGCTGTTTTGGTATCCAGCCGTGCCAGTTATGAGATGGTACAAAAGTCAGCCATCTGTGGTGTTGAGATTTTATTGGCTGTTTCAGCAGCAACTTCATTGGCGGTAGAAATCGCTGACCGATGTCATTTAACCTTGGTTGGTTTTTGTAAACCCGGAAAAGCGACGATTTATACCCATGCTGAGAGATTAATAAGTTAAATGAGCCAGAAATATGTAGTATCAAGAGTTCCCATATTCCCCCTGTGATTAAGATGAAAAGTTTATTTTCATCTTAAATCAACAGCGATTGCCTCAATAATACTAAATCACGCATGCAAGTTGTGAAACATCCATAGGTTGGGTTCAATGTAATAACCCATTTGTTGTTGTATATCCACTTCTAGCGGTACTAAACCTCCAGGAATAATATACTGCCCACTTTGCGGAAATTTCATTCCTGTCCATTCTTGCCATTTATCGAGCGTGGCATTTATATACATTGAGTGCATAGCCGGTCGAATAATCTTTGCTCCCAGGCGCCAGTGTGTCCGAATCCAAGGATCAAAAGGTTCATTGTTGTCATTCTTCCATCCACAGTATTGTACAAAATCCTGCAATGGGTAATTTTGTTTCAACGTCGGCCTGACAGGAACAACTAGCCCTTCCAGCCCCGCATCAATAGCCGCCAGCTTTAAGCTACCAATAAGTAATGCCGGTAAATTCTTGCCGCGAAATTCAGGAGATATCGTTACCGACAGTGCTGACAACATTTTTGTTACTGCTTTTCCTCGAGCAATCATACCCCTGCGAAAAACTTCATCCCAACCATTATCTGGCAGTTGTTCTAATGAATCGGCTTCCCAAGGGAAAGGCACTGAATTAGCAACACCAATTAATCGCTGCTTTTCCCCTTGTTGCAAAATAGCAAATTGCTGAAAACGGCTGAAATCTGGCTCAAATAATTCATCCCATTGCTCCTCTATTGAAGAATGCTGCATGAATAAAGGCCAGTTTTTATGGAAAATTTCATCAGAAGCACTCTTTAAATCAGGTCGTTGTTTTGCAGATTGAATAATAATGTCTGTTTTCAAAATAGAATTTCCTATAAAAGTAATTTGTAGGGTTGATAAATAATTTGTTAATTAATAATCTAGTTATATAGAACAACAATAAAACTTATTATTATAAATAGATAAATAATAATGACTAATAACCAACTAAATAAAATTTATATTTATGTTCAACTAGTTAGGTTTCTATTTGTCATGATGTGTTTGATTTGTGTATCAAGAATATAGAGATTATAAAAATCTATCTTATACCGATAGAACAACAATGAAAATACAATAAGGTCGATTCATTGTTTATCCCAATATACCCGTTATCTTTCAAGTTGCCTCTTTGTTGGCTGCACTCGCTCACCCCGGTCACATAGTTTGCTATGCTCCCGGGGATTCACTCCCTTGCCGTCGCGATGCATCTTGAAATCCATTGGGTATAGAGCTATTTTATTTGCCGTTGTTGATCATAAAAGTGTGTTTGGGCAGTAATCAGATAAAAATGTTACTTTTGAACGCATTTCGTATTTAAATACGGCCGGCCGGAAAAGTGCTAATACTTTCATCGATTAAATAACTTCTTATAATTATTGGGACGCTTTACTTTTTCATTCATTTTGGCTCTCATCATGAGGTAAATTTTATGAATTAATCAATTTTTTCCATGAATTTTCATATATCTTGATAATAATGGTTATGTGTCACTATTTCACACAGGGATTGTTATTGCTCTATGACCGATAAATTGGAGATCAATCACGTTGGTATCACATAATTGATACAGGTTAACTTTTATTGAACCCGATTAATGTTAAAGTATAAGTGTTTCTTATATATGTAAATTCGGCAATCATTGCTGCAAGTTTTCATTCCTAAGCGATTTATCTGTTTCTTTTCCAATTTTGATATGACTATGGCTGATATTTAGGCCGGTAAGAGGAGAGCCTGATGGCGGGTTTACTACCGATTACTGTAATTGGTGCGGCGGCGGGAGATATTATTCTTAGTTTACCGAGGCTTCCCCGTAGTGGAGCAGATCAGGAAGCTAAAGAAATTGATCGGCAGATTGGTGGTTCTGGTTTTAATGTTGCTCGGGCTTTGGTTCGCCTACAAATCCCTGTGATTAATGGTATACCGGTTGGTAACGGATGCTGGGGGGAGCAGATCACCAAAGAGATGCAAGACCTTGGGCTTGAGGTCACATTGACCCATTCATCTCTTGATAATGGTTGGTGTTTGGCAATGGTTGAACCGGACGGTGAAAGAAGTTTTGTCTCCGTGAGTGGTTGTGAAGTGGACTGGAGTACGGCAATGCTCTCTTCTATTGTTTTGCCGGAAAGGGGATATATCTACTCTAGTGGTTATGTTATGGCGAGTAAATCGACGGCGATTTTGTGTAATTGGTTACTGGCGTCACCATCCGGGCAAACGTTATTACTGGATTTTGGCCCACGTTTACCAGAAATAGATTCCGCTTTTCTTAATGCATTACCTGCTGACCGGACCATTCTGACACTTAATCGTGATGAAGTTGCTATATTGTGCGGAGAAGGTGATCCTGTCGCCCAAGTTAGCCGTTATTCCAGCGAAAGAAAAATCACTATTATCTGCCGGTTAGGTTCGCAGGGCACATGGATATGTCTGCCTGATAGTGACCCAGAATATGTTGCTGCTTATAAAGTGAAAGTGGTAGATACCATTGGCGCTGGTGATGCCCATAGTAGTGGTATGCTTGCGGGATTATCTCAGGGAATGTCGCTGAGAGATGCTGTTGAACTTGGCAATCGTGTTGCTGCTATTGTCGTCAACCGTTCTGGTGCTGCTGGTGCACCAACAATAAAAGAACTAGAGGAGTTTGTGTTTGAATAATTATTTTCAGACTCTGCGCCTCTTAGGTTTTAAGGGGCGTAGTTAAAATGAGTGCATTACTTCCAGGTTGGAAACGCAAAACGGCTTTATTTTTATCAGCTCAAACAATTTCTTTGCTAGGTTCTTCCATTGTCCAGTTCTCTATCGTTTGGTATATCACCCTGAGTACTTCATCGGGAGAAATGCTGGCTATTTCGGTACTCTGTGCATTTCTTCCTCAGGTGTTGATCTCTTTATTTGCCGGTGTTTGGGCGGATACTTATAGCCGTAAGCTGCTCAGTATTGCCTCTGATGCGTTAATTGCATTAGTAACGCTTGGTTTGGCAATCTCTTTTATGTTCGGATTTAAGAGCATTGAGTTGTTATTTGTCGCACTGATTGTCCGCTCGTTCGGGACGGGCATCCAGATGCCGGCTGTTAATGCTATTATTCCGCAACTTGTGCCGAAAGAGAAATTGCTGCGGGTCAATGGTATTCATACTTCTTTGACTTCACTGATGATGTTGGCATCTCCTGCTATCAGTGGCTTTTTATATTCTCAAACTTCAATGGAAAATATTTTTTTAGTAGACGTAACGACTGCTATTATCGGCATCAGCATTGTTGCGTTTATTCCTATTCCTAAAATTGCTTCTGATTCCATACCGGATAATAAATTTCAGGCAATCTTAGCGGGTTTCCGTTATCTGCAAGAGAATAAATTAATCAGAAATCTTTTGATTTTTTTGATTTGTGTCTGCTTTTTGATTAGTCCGGCTGCATTTTTGACACCTTTATTAGTTAATAGGACATTTGGGGAAGAGCCGTGGCGTTTAGCCATTAATGAAATGACATTTAGTGCTGGCGCGGTTTTAGGTGGATTACTGATTTCTTTCTGGAGTGAATATAAAAATAAAATGCGTATAACGGCGATAGCTTGCGCGTTTTTTGGCATATTTATGATCGCTCTTGGTAATGCCTATTGGTTCCCACTTTATTTAGTACTGAATGTCTTTTTAGGTGTGGTAACACCTTGTTTTAACGCACCGATAACAGCGGTTTTTCAGGAAAGAGTCGAACCTGAGATGATGGGCAGGGTATTTAGTTTAGTTCAGATCGCTTTGTCTTGCTCTCTGCCATTAGGTATGGTGCTGTTTGGCCCAATTGCTGACTATATTAGTATTCAATCTCTTTTAATGATATCTGGTGGATTGATATTACTGACGGGTGCGCTGTTTTTTATGTTTAACGGAGAAGGCAGCCGAGAAAGTAGCAGCGTAGTTTAATCAGGCTTAAGCAACCAGTCGTTCGACTCGTTCTTGTAGACTGGTTGCTCCATTCATGCTGTGTTATTCGCTATGATTTCCGTATGTCGATTCTATCGACATGAAGCCTTTACATGTCGAAATTTTTCGATTTTATCAACATGAATCCTTTACGTGTCGATGTCGTCAACATATACTCGCAACGTGTCGAAAAAAATAGGAAATATAAACATGACATGGCAGCCCGATGCGCCTTTTAATGCTATTCCCTTATTGCCACCAACCATAAAGGTGATGGAGTCCATTGCAGTATTAAAAGCCTGTATACCTGCCAGAGCTGCACTGGCAGAGCTTAAGCAAGCTGGTGAATTGTTGCCTAATCAGGGCTTACTCATTAACTTGTTGCCACTGCTGGAAGCAAAAGACAGCTCAGAAATCGAAAATATTGTGACTACTTCAGACAAACTGTTCCAATATGCACAAGAAGACAGTCTGGCTGATCCTGCAACGAAAGAAGCACTACGCTACCGTACTGCACTTTATGAAGGGTTCATACAATTAACTCGGCGGCCACTATGCACGAATACAGTTATTGAAGTTTGTAGTCGACTAAAAGCTGTTGATATGAATATTCGCAAAGTTTCTGGTACAACGCTGAGTAATCAGGCAACGGGTGAGATTATTTATACGCCGCCAGAAGGAGAATCTCAGATACGTGATTTACTCAGCAATTGGGAGCAATTTCTTCATGCAGAAGATGGAATCGACCCATTAATCAAGATGGCTATTGCTCACTACCAGTTTGAGGCTATTCATCCATTTACTGATGGCAATGGACGTACCGGCCGTATCATTAATATTCTTTATCTTATTGAACAGCAGCTTTTGACATTGCCAATTCTTTATTTAAGTCGCTACATTGTACAACATAAGAGTGATTATTATCGGCTACTTTCCCAAGTTACCGCTGTTGGCAAATGGGAAGAGTGGATTATCTATATGTTAACCGCAGTAGAGCAAACGGCTAAATGGACTACGGATAAAATTGTAGCGGTAAGAGAACTAATTGAACATACCAGTGAGTATATAAAGCAAAGTCTGCCTAAAATTTACAGTCATGAGCTGGTACAGGTGATATTTGAACAACCTTACTGCCGTATTAGTAATTTGGTTGAGTGTGATATTGCGAAACGTCAAACTGCTTCGGTCTATTTAAAACAGTTGGTCGACATTGGGGTATTACAAGAGAAAGTTGTTGGTAAAGAGAAATTATTTATCCATCCAAAGTTGATACGTTTGATGACACAAGACAACAATGGTTTTACGCATTATGTAAGTGGCTGATAGAGGAGGGTTTGTCAGCGGTCTGAAGCCATTATTTACAATGGCTTTATCTGGGTGAGACGATCAGAGATCGCCTGATGAATCTGAATGTTGAATATGATGTTTATATACCCGTTATCTTTCAAGTTGCCTCTTTAGTTGGCTGCATGCGCTCACCCCGGTCACATCGTTAGCTATGCTCCCGGGGATTCACTCCCTTGCCGTCGCGATGCATCTTGAAATCCATAGGGTATATATTGATTTTATTGTTTTTTGTATTCTGTTATGTACGCGTATAAGTACACGGCAAAGTAAGGTAGAGCCTTTTCTAAGTGTTTACATTCACGAGCTTAAGAGAGACCCTGTAGCGTTCTTTTGACCCTAAGCGTGATTTTCACTAAATAAACCTGTCGTTCTAGAATCCAATGGTTTAGGATAAAGCTATACATTGTCAAGGTTAAATTTGAATCGGAGCGTCAGACATTTATGGGAGCATCAATCACTGCAATAAATGTTGCTGCTGCCTTGAGTGTACCTGAGGATAAGGTATTAGAGCTTAGACCAACTTTATTATCTCCAGAGCATTTGGATTTTATTGGCTTAGTGCGCGCTGGTGAGCAACATAAATTTGTGCCTAACGCAGTCGTTTTGCACGATGAGCAGCCATTCATTTATATCATTGATGATCAAAAGACGAGCAGCGTGTCTGAAAGAGAATTGCAAGATTCTATACGTTTTCTGGGCCTTCGGGCTGACGCTCCTTATGCAGCTGTTGTTAGACCCGGTATTGTTCAAGTCTATGCTTTGTCTAACATACGCAATGATCAGCCGCCGTTATTTGAGGTTAACCAGCTAGAACCTGGTATCCTTGCTCGATTGATGACAGGTGATGTTCTAGTTAACTCTAAAAGTGGAGTTAACTTCGGCGCACATGAACTCATGCTCGAATTGCTCAACTCAGTTACAGACCATCTTGTTCACGCCAAAGGCATAGACCCAAGCGAGGTTTTGGCTCTTGTTGGTCGGGCGCTATTTATGCGGTTCCTAGGGGATCGAGGAATTATTCCTGAAGTTAGTCCATTACCAGATGTAGATAAGATTCAGGACTGTTTCAGTACAGCAAAATCTGCATTTGCGGCTTGTCGTTGGTTAGACAAAACTTTCAATGGTGATCTTTTAGAACTCCCAGATAAAGGCTCTATCGAGTATTTCCAGTGTTTAGACTCTCGTACTGCGGTTCTTAATGATCTGACCGCCATTATGCATGGGGATCGGCCACTTGGTAAGGGAGTTTATCAAACTCAGTTTTCTTGGGGGGACTTACATTTTTCTTATTTGCCCGTGGGGTTATTAAGTCAAGTATATGAGGTATTTTCTCACCGTTTCGATAAACGTGCCGCAAAGAGAGATAGTGTCTATTATACACCACACTACATTGCTGAAAACTTAATAAATCATGCTTTTAAGTCGCTTGGAACTGATGCGTATAAGTCGCGCGTTCTTGATCCAGCTTCCGGGGGGGGAGTTTTCCTTTTATCAGCGTTTAGACGCTTAGTTAAGGAGAATTGGCAAGCTACGGGGGTACAACCTAATACGCGTGTTATTCGCAATATTCTCAATAATCAATTAGTTGGTTTTGATATTAACCCTGCTGCAAGACAACTAACAGCATTAGCGATATATTTAACTGCATTAGAACTTGATCCTGAAGCCGAAAAATTAAAAGATTTAGTTTTTACTCCTTTACAGGATGCGGTTCTTATAGCCGCCGAAAAATGGGACAAATATCATCCTGAATTAAATCTTGGTAGCCTTTCACCAGAATCACTTGAATCTTATGAGGGAAAATTTGATTTAGTTATAGGAAATCCACCTTGGACTGCAACTAAAAATTCAATACGTCGTGATGTTCTTAATTCGATAGTTGCTACGCATATGACTGAACGTGGACTGGAAGCGGTGCCCAACCCTGATGGTGTACCTGATCTTCCATTTGTTTGGGCATCTACTCGGTTAGCAAAACCTAATGGAATTCTTGCATTCGCACTTCATGGCCGTCTCCTTACGAAAATTTCTTCAATTGGTCATGCGGCTCGTGTTAGCCTTTTTCAAGGGATAGAAGTGAACTATATCCTGAATGGAATGGAACTGCGTAATACTTTTGTATGGCCGAATATGTCGGCACATTTCTGTTTGCTGGTTGCTCGTAATAAACGCGCACATAAAGGGAGCCAATTTCATGCTGTCACACCTGTTGAAGATCCTGCACTGAATCGAGTTGGCCGTATTCGTGTTGACAGCAAAGATGCATGGACATCAGATGTGGCGATGATTGAGAAGACTAGTCATTTATTTAAGACCTTGGCTAAGGGAAATGCTTTAGATATTGAGTTAATAGAACGAATTGAAAATCTATATCCAAAAAGTATTGCAGATTATCTAAAAGATCTAAATATACCTGCTACTCATGGTTATCAAACCAAACAAGTTGACGTCCCCGGAGTTGATTCTGCTTTTCTTTATGGTATGAAAAATATGCCGAAGCCGCAGGATGCCAATTGGTATATCGCCCCAGTTGATACTTTTTCAGATTTTCAATTTCAACGTGTTCATAGATTGCGCGAGCAAGAAAACTATGATGCTCCTTTAGTATTATTGAGAGAGTCGCCTAGTTCTAAAGATAATTGCCCAATGGCAATCCTTACATTTCAAAATGTAGCTTATAATCGTTCTTATATCGGATATAGTTGTAAGAAATCACCTGAGCCAGAATTACTAGCAGTATATTTATCTACTTTGTTTAATAGTCGATTGTTTTTGTATTTCACATTAATGACGAGTAGTAAAATGGGTTGTGAGAGAAGCACTCTACAGAAGGTTGAGGCAGAAATGTTTCCATTTTGCCCGTTGAATGAATTGAGTGAAGAACTTAAAAATCAATTAGTTTTAATTAAGGAAGCGTTCCTTACAAGCAGTGATGATGTTGAGAATTTAGTAGAAACTTTTATTCGAAAACTATATCACCTAAGAGTTGGAGATGTTAACCTTATTAACGATAGGCTTTCTTTAGGCCTGCCATATAAAGCTATTCGCACTAATGCCGTAAAAGCTGTGGATAAAAAGATTATTGAGCGATTCAAGCAGATTTTACAAACGACACTGCTGCCATTTGATATGAGCGATACACCATTATGTATTGAAATATTGGACGTTGGTGTTTTTTCTCCATGGGTTTTTATACGACTTGGCGAACAAGAAAAGAGTGAAATCCCAAGTTCTGAACACCTAATGACTACAATAGGAATGGGAGATTTCTTGGATGCTTCATTAGTTGAAATTCCGTTTAAAGACTCGTTATATTTAGGAATTCTCAATCAACGGCGATATTGGTCAAGTACATCAGCAAGAACATTAGCTCTTGATTTGATTAAACGTGGTCATCCAGTGTTGAATAGGGGATACAAATGACAGGGCTCGTCGGAAATCCTTTACCATACGTGACTACACAAAATGGTTTTCCCGTGCAAGTCCCACCGAATATTATTCGTGTAGTTGCACAAGCTATAAAGTATGTTTGGGCGGAAATTAATGCAAACCCTGCAAAGCATCTTGTCAGTATAAGTCCGGGAGCTCCTGAAGAGGATGTTTATACTGATGCCATTTGTAATCTGCTATTGCAGATGTTAGAAATGGAAATACCGATAGTTCCTGGTTTCTCTGGTGATACTTTCGAAACCGTTTGTCGGGGAGAAAATGTTCCTAATTACAATGGAAAGCTTCTTAATAAGCAGCCAGATCTCATTATACGTCTTTCCAATAATCCTCTTTCGATAACCCGTAGGCTCGTTGGAATTTATATCGAGAGTAAGGTTGTATGTATGGCAAAACCAATGTATCTGTATACAACTGAGGGGATGTCGCGTTTTGTTGGTGGTGACTACGGATGGACTATGCAGGCCGGAATTATGTTGGCTTACCAAAAGCCGAAGTTTCGCGAAATATCATCACTTGAAACACAATTAGCTAAAGAAAAAGAACTTCAAAGTAATGAGTCTAATGGAAAGTATTTAAAGACGTCTAATATATTTACGCCAATAACAGCTGTGAGCACACATAAACGGCAATGGAAATATTTAAATGGCGGTGATCCCGGTGAAATCAGTATTTGGCATATGTGGGACTTAATCGTACCAAAAATGCCATAAGTATTTTGCTGAATTTAAAAAGCATTCAAGCCATTATTGCGGTTATTTATCCATAGTTTCGTTAAAGAGTCCTTTATATTATTCCAGTATTAACTCGTCGGTTAATATGTAAAAATTGCAGTGATTACTTTTTAGGAGTCACTGCAATTTTTATTATTACGGAGTTGGTAGAAGAAGTGTTTTTACAAACTGCAATGCTTGTTGAGCTCGTTGCTCAAAGTATCGTGCTGCATGAGAAGATAGCCATACCTCGTTAAAGTATTGGATATGGTTTTGCTTGAACTACACGCCCATCAGGGTAGACATGTTCCTATGTTAGAAAACATGCGCTTTAGTGATACGTGATGAGACATTATGATAAAAGAACAGCCCGATTTTACGGGCTGTTTGAGAGGGTTCTACTAATGGTGAGACAATGTAAGATCGTCTGAAATATCACTCAATATTCTGAATCTGCTCCCTCATCTGCTCGATTAGCACCTTCAATTCAATGGCGGAGTTAGTGATATCGGTGTTGATAGATTTGGAGGCAAGTGTATTAGATTCGCGGTTGAATTCCTGCATCATAAAATCCAGGCGGCGGCCGACCGCTTCTTTTTTCTTTAGAATATTACGGGTTTCTTTGACGTGGGCATCGAGGCGATCCAACTCTTCTGCCACATCAAGACGTTGGGCCAGTAAAACTAACTCTTGCTCAAGACGGTTATTTTCGAGCTGTACTTGTGCTTCTTCTAATTTGGTTTGCAGGCGTTCCCGCTGCCATTGCATGATTTCAGGCATTTGTTGGCGAACTTTACTGACTTCTTCGGTCACCACGTCCAAACGTTGTTCAATCATAATTTTGAGTGCATTGCCTTCGGCTTCACGGCTTTGAATAAAGGCATCCAGTGCTGTATCCAGTTCTTGCAACAATTGAGTGCTGATAGCATCTAAGTCTTGCTCTTCTGCTGCCATAACGCCAGGCCAACGCAGAATATCAACAGGATCGATTTCACCTTCGTTGCTCTGTTGTTTGACCCAGTTCGCCGCATTGACTAGCTGTTTTGCTAAGGTTTCATTCAGGATAAGTTCGCCTTGAGAGCGTGAGTCCAGTTCAAAACGTAAGTTACACTCAACTTTTCCGCGAGTCAGACGGGAACGAATTCGTTCACGGATCACCGGTTCCAAGCTTCTGAATTGTTCTGGTAGGCGGATATAAGTTTCTAAATAACGCTGATTAACGGAGCGCAGTTCCCAAGCCGCATTTCCCCATTCACTTTTGATATCTCGCCGTGCAAAAGCAGTCATACTACGGATCATGATTCGTTCCCAATTTAAACAAAAGATTAAGAGATTATAACGCTCGTTGTAGATGCAGGATAGGAATTAGCCCTGTTAGGCCGTATAATGCGCCCCCAATAATGATTTAACAACGGAGATAACACTATGCGCCCAACAGGAAGAGCGGCAGAACAAGTGCGTCCTATCACTATAACCCGTCATTATACTAAGCACGCGGAAGGTTCGGTTCTAGTAGAGTTTGGGGATACTAAAGTGTTATGTAATGCCTCCGTTGAAGAAGGAGTTCCTCGTTTCTTGAAAGGTCAGGGGCAGGGCTGGGTGACGGCTGAATATGGCATGTTACCGCGTTCTACTCATACCCGAAATGCCCGTGAAGCAGCTAAAGGCAAACAGGGCGGCCGTACGATGGAAATCCAGCGTTTAATTGCCCGTTCGCTACGCGCCGCTGTTGATCTGAAAAAACTGGGTGAATACACCATTACACTGGATTGTGATGTTATTCAGGCTGATGGCGGTACCCGTACAGCTTCTATTACTGGTGCTTGTGTCGCGCTAGCTGATGCGTTGAATAAAATGGTTGAAGCAGGCAAGCTGAAAGAGAGTCCTCTGAAATCAATGGTTGCCGCGGTCTCTGTTGGCATTGTGGATGGTGAAGGTCGTTGTGATCTGGAATATGTGGAAGATTCCGCCGCTGAAACTGATATGAACGTCGTGATGATGGAAGATGGCCGGATGATTGAAGTGCAAGGCACTGCGGAAGGCGAACCATTTAGTCATGATGAGTTGTTATCCTTATTGGCCCTTGCCAAGGGAGGATTAGAGGATATTTTTGACGCGCAGAGAAATGCATTAAAATAATAAATTGATAAGGCGACGTGATAGTCGCCTTTTTTATGCCTGTTGTATGGCGATAACTATGACTCAAAAAGAGGAGAGACACCAATGAAAGCCTATCAGCGCGAATTTATCGAGCTTGCGCTAAAAAAACAGGTACTGAAATTTGGGGAATTTACCCTGAAATCAGGACGTAAAAGCCCGTATTTTTTTAATGCCGGGCTGTTTAATACTGGGCGTGATTTGGCGTTAATCGGGCGTTTTTATGCAGCAGCATTGTTGGATAGCGGTATTCAGTGCGATTTGTTATTCGGACCTGCTTACAAGGGTATTCCAATTGCAACGACAACGGCGGTGGCACTGGCAGATCATCATAATATTGATATGCCATATTGTTTTAACCGTAAGGAAGCTAAAGATCATGGCGAAGGCGGTACTTTGGTTGGTAGCCCACTTAAAGGCAATGTTGTTCTGGTTGATGATGTTATTACCGCAGGTACAGCTATCCGTGAATCGATGGAGATTATCAAGCAACATAGTGCGACGCTTGCCGGAGTGATGATTTGTCTTGATCGTCAGGAACGTGGGAACGGTGAAATCTCGGCAATTCAGGAAGTTGAAAGGGATTATGGTTGCAAAGTGTCTTCTATTATTACCTTGAATGATTTGATTAATTATTTGAGTGGTCAGCCAGAGATGAAAGCTCATCTGGATGCAGTAAAAGCCTATCGTGTGCAGTACGGTATCTGATAGATAAGCTTCAAAAAAAGCCCTCGCCCAATAACGGGCGGGGTGAGTAGTAGAATAACTTATTGTAGCTGAGCCAGTAATAATGGCCAGCGTGCTTCAAATTCCTGGGTTGGACGATAGTGGAACTCAGAGCGTACAAAACGTGAAAGCATCCCTTCACAAAATGCGAGTAACTGAGAAGCTAATAACGACTCATCATAACTGAAACCTTGTCCATCACGTAATTTTTTCTCTTTTAAAACTTGACGGATCTGTACTTCAATTCGTTCAAATAATTGATTTATGCGCCCTTGCAGCCGGTTTTGTTCAAACATCAGGGCATGACCTGTCATGATGCGGGTCAGACCTGGGTTTTTTTCTGAAAAACCCAAAATCAGGATCAATATCAGGCGAATACGAGTTATGGTATCTTTTTCATCTTGCAGAATCAGGTTAATCCGTGAAATTAATGAATCTTCAATGAACTCTATCAGGCTGTCAAACATCCGGGTTTTACTAGGAAAATGCCGGTATAGGGCAGCTTCGGAAACGCCTACGTTGGCGGCCAGTTTAGCAGTAGTGATGCGATGGCTACCATCACTGGATTGCAACATATGCGCCAGCGCCTGCAAGATCTCCTCGCGTCTGTTTCTTTTCTTTGTATTTTCGTTTTCTGCCATGTCAGACAAGACCTTTGTTAAGAACAGCAAAACAAATAAATCAGTAATTCTTTGCTCAATGGCATTTTGAGCAAAGAATATGATAATGGGTTAAATGGTATTAGGTTTTACAGAGATTTATTGGCGACCGGAATGACCAAAACCACCGCCGCCTCTTTCGCTGGCTTCAAAATCTTCTACCAGATTAAATTGAGCCTGAACGACGGGTACAAAAACCATCTGAGCGATACGTTCGCCTGGTTGGATAGTGAAAGCTTTATCACCACGATTCCAGACGGAAACCATTAGCTGACCTTGGTAATCAGAATCGATCAAACCCACCAGATTACCCAGAACGACACCATGTTTATGTCCAAGGCCTGAACGGGGCAGAATAACGGCTGCCAGTTGTTCATCACCAATATGAATAGCAAGCCCGGTTGGAAGCAGTTCTGTTTGGCCTGGAGCTAGTTCTATCGCGTTGTCAAGGCAAGCGCGTAAATCTAAACCTGCGGAGCCTGGCGTGGCGTAAGTTGGCAAAGGAAATTCCTTCCCGATACGTGGGTCAAGAATTTTAACGTCGATTTTTTTCATCATAGCGTCTGACTATCTCGTCTAATAAATGGTGGCTAAGTAATAACTTATTACTATGAGGTAAGCGGATTTCTCCCTCATGCCAGAATAAATGTAATGCATTAGTATCACTGTTAAAGCCGTGGCCAGTTAGGGATACATCATTTGCACAAATCAGATCCAAATGTTTTTGGTTCAGTTTTTTTCGTGCGTATTCTTCCACATTCTGGGTTTCAGCCGCAAATCCAACCACAAAAGGGCGGTTTTCTTGTATTGCTGCTACATTGGCAACAATATCCGGGTTTTTGATCAGGGTAAAAGTGATCTCATCACCCTGTTTTTTAATTTTTTCTGAGGCAATCTGTTTAGCGCGATAGTCTGCAACCGCAGCACAACCAATGAAGATATTCTGTGAACCCGCTATTGCCTGTACTTGTTCGTTCATTTCCAGAGCGCTGGTGACGTCGATTCGTTTGACTCCCGGGGGTGTCGGTAAATTAACGGGGCCAGTGATCAGGGTGACTTCTGCACCACGTGTTGCCGCAGCTTGGGCGATAGCAAACCCCATTTTGCCGGAGCTGTGATTACTGATAAAGCGGACGGGATCCAGCGCTTCACGGGTTGGTCCGGCGGTAATAGCAAGTTTTAGGTGAGCTAAATCTTGGCTTGCTTGAAAATGTTGTTCAGCGAGTTCGACAATCTCCGTAGGATTTAGCATCCTGCCGGGACCAACGTCACCACAAGCTTGGCTGCCGTTATCCGGTCCCCACAGGAGAACGCCCCGTTCTTCAAGGCGCTTGAGATTATGTTGTGTTACCTGAGCTAGAAACATTTGTTGATTCATTGCGGGTACGGCGGCAATTGGGGCTGGGGAGGCCAAACAGACCGTTGTTACGAGATCATTTGCCATACCGACTACCAGGCGCGCCAGTAAATCAGCGGTAGCAGGGGCGAGAATAATCAGATCAGCCCATTTACCAAGTTCAATATGCCCCATAGCAGCTTCTGCTGCCGGATCTAACAAGTCATCGGAAACGGGATAACCAGAAACCGCCTGCAACGTCATTGGTGTAATAAACGCTTCTGCTGCTGGTGTCATCACTACACGTACTTGAGCGCCGCGATCACGCAGGCGGCGTACTAGCTCGGGCGTTTTGTAAGCGGCTATTCCTCCGCTGATACCGAGCACAATCTGTTTGCCGGAAAGTCCTGCCATCATGATTGTCCGAATATTAAGTTGCAAGGGTCAAGATTTTATCACAAGAGATTACAGAGTTGAGCAGAGTCTGAACTTTGATTGTAAAAAAGGATAAATTTGCGAGCGGCTACGCAGCTCCTGAATATGATATTCGCCCTGATGTTTAAGGCATGGAATACTGTTTGTATCAGGTGAAATAGGGCAGGGAGATGAATATATGGAAGTTGATATCGCTGAAAATACAGGAGAAATATATTCAAATTTAGCTCCCAGAGAAAAATTGTTGGCTTATGGCTCGGTTTCTCTGACAGATGCTGAGTTACTGGCTATTTTTTTACGTACCGGAACCAGAGGATTGCCTGTTTTACGAATGGCTGAATTTCTACTAAAAGAATTTGGGTCTCTGTACCATTTACTCTCTGCTGACTATGACACTTTTTGTGCTCATAAAGGGATGGGATTAGCCAAATATGCACAATTACAGGCTATTGCAGAATTGGCAAAGCGTTTTTTTTCCAGCCAGTTCGTACATGAAGATATTATGAGTAGTCCAAGTGTGACTCAAGAGTATTTGCAAAACCTATTATCAGGGCGTGATAGGGAAATATTTGTTGTGTTGTTTCTCAATAATCAAAATAGAGTCATCTGTCATGAGGAAATGTTTAAAGGCACAATCAATAAAGTTGAAGTTCATCCTCGTGAAATTGTCCGATCGGCGATAAAGGTGAATGCTTCATCCATTATTTTGGCCCATAATCATCCATCAGGTCATGCGGAGCCAAGTTTGGCAGATAAGATTGTTACAGATAAAGTGATTGATGCCTGTAATTTGGTTGGTGTAAAAGTGCTGGATCATCTGGTTATTGGCCGGCAATGTTGTGTTTCATTTGCTGAGCGAGGATGGATTTAGCTAACTTTTTCAAGATCCTTATGGATCTTTGGTTGTGCGGGACTTGAGCGTCAGCGATTGAGGGCGTATACTACGCCACCTTTGAGGATCTTTGGTTTGGCGAGAAGAGCCTATCTCAGCACATTTTCTGAGTAAATGTGAGTCTTTTCAGTGGAATTTGCTGAGATGGGCTCCTAAGCCTGACGAGGCGGCCATACCCAATACAAAGCTCGAGCTGATTTGATTTTTGGAGAATAGACATGTCCCGAGTCTGCCAAGTTACTGGCAAACGCCCGATGAGTGGTAACAACCGCTCTCATGCATTGAATGCGACTAAGCGTCGTTTTCTGCCTAACCTGCATTCCCACCGTTTCTGGGTTGAGTCCGAGAAGCGTTTTGTGACTCTGCGTGTATCTGTTAAAGGTATGCGTGTGATTGATAAGAAGGGTATCGATGCAGTTTTGGCTGAGCTTCGTACCCGCGGTGAGAAGTACTAAGGAGCTGAAAAATGGCTAAAGGTATTCGCGATAAAATTAAGCTAGTTTCTTCGGCTGGTACTGGTCACTTCTATACCACTACGAAGAACAAGCGTACTATGCCTGAGAAACTGGAAATGAAAAAATTTGATCCAGTTGTTCGTCAGCATGTTATGTATAAAGAAGCCAAGATTAAATAATTTTGGTTGATTTGATAAAAACCCGGCCTAGGCTGGGTTTTTTGTTGTCTGAAGAGTTTTAACAGATATTCACTGATTCTTCTCTACATTTCATATATACCCTATTGATTTCAAGATGCATCGCGACGGCAAGGGAGTGAATCCCCGGGAGCATAGCAAACTATGTGACCGGGGTGAGCGAGTGCAGCCAACAAAGAGGCAACTTGAAAGATGACGGGTATATATCCTGTTATTCGTAGACGTAAGATACTGTTTCGCTATACTAACGCCTTCCGGTAGGCTGGATATGAAACCGAAATGACTAAAGAAAAATTAAATATTTTACATACAGAATCATCTTGTGGTTGGGGTGGTCAGGAGATCCGAATCCTGACGGAATCCCAAGGAATGATAAAACGTGGACACAAGGTGGTTATTGTCTGTTGTCCTAGTTCTAATATCTACCGTGAAGCAAAATCTTATGGTGTGCCGGCCGTAGCCCTGCCGATTGAAAAAAAGCGGCTGTCCTGCTTTCTTGCTATGCGTCGTTGGTTGAAAAAAGAAGGCCGTCAATTTGACGTTATTAATACACATAGCTCGACGGATGCATGGTTGGTTGCTGTGGCTTGTGCAACGTTAAGGCATATGCCGCCAATGGTTAGAACCAGGCATGTTTCTACTCATGTTTCTAATTCAATATCAACTCGTTGGTTGTATCTGAAAGCGTGCCGGCATATTGCGACTACAGGTGAGAAACTACGCCAACATCTGCATGCCAATAATCGTTATCCATTACAGCATATGACATCAGTGCCTACCGGCATCGATTTAGATCGTTTCCGACCGGAAGATAAGAAAGTTTGCCGTCAACGGATTGGGATTCAAGATAGACCGACATTAGGTGTTGTTGCGACCATGAGAACCTGGAAAGGGCATCGCTATCTGTTGGAAAGCTGGAAAGTTCTGCACCAGAAATATCCTGATTGGCAACTGTTGT
The DNA here is from genome assembly GCF_025384885.1 of Photorhabdus kleinii. Classification (NCBI taxonomy): domain Bacteria; kingdom Pseudomonadati; phylum Pseudomonadota; class Gammaproteobacteria; order Enterobacterales; family Morganellaceae; genus Photorhabdus; species Photorhabdus kleinii. Next base: position 98,250 of record NZ_JAJAFY010000005.1, on the reverse strand, counting down.
TTGTTGGTGATGGTCCACAACGTAAATCATTGGAACCTTTAGTAAAGCGAGAAGGTTTGTCAAACAGTGTCATTTTTTTAGGTAACCGTCAGGATGTTCCTGATTGTTTGAATGCGATGGATTTATTTGCATTACCTTCTTTTGGTAATGAAGGCGTGCCACAAGGCATTATGCAAGCAATGGCGTGTGGGATACCTGTTGTATCAACCTCCGTTGGTGCAATTACCGAAGCGGTAGTTGATGGTGAAACGGGTTATATCGTGGAACCCAGAAATACAGAGTTATTGACGAAAAGTTTAGAGTTGTTGATTCATAATAATGAATTGCGTTTGCAATTCAGTCATTCTTCATTAGAGCGTGCAATGGCTTTATTTGGCATGGATAATATGTTGGATAAAATGGAAAATATCTTTTTTCACAGCATTAAAGGTAAAAAACGTTAACATTATTTAGGATTTATTCTGGTCCTTATTCTTTGGCTTATGGTTTTAGGTAATGTTCAACTTATTGATATTAAATTACTTTAAAGTTGATTATTAGTTAAATCACCTTGTTGTGGTCAATCGTATACAAAATGGTTTTTTTGTATATTTTGTTGAATCTTATGGCAGATTAATTAGATAATTGTCTTATGCAGACCAAGAATATTCTGGTCATTGTTATAGCACGTTTCGGTGATACCTTACTGGTAACGCCGGTGATCCGTGCTTTAAAGCAGAAATGGCCTAATGCGAATATTGATGTTATGGCTCATAAAAGGACTAAACAGATCCTTGAAAATACAAGTGATATCAATAAATTGACTGCTTTTTCGAAAGGTAAGGCAAAATGGTGTGGTTGGTTTACCCGTAAACATTATGATCTGGCTTTAGTATATAGTGACGATAAACCTTTATTGCAGTATGCGAAACGTAAATCACGCTTAACGGTTTCATTTTCAGATAAGTCCGCGTTGCGATCTGATTGGCTGGCTGTGGAAAAGCCAAAGGTGTTGATGCCAGCTCAACAGGAACGGGCCATGCTTGCTAGCGCGGTAGATGTTGAGGTCAATGACTGGCGGTTGAATTATTGTGTGAGTGAAAAGGAGTTACACTTTGCTGGTGGTTTTATACGGCAATATCATTTAGAGAACAAGCTCCTGATTGGTTTTCAGTTACAAAGTTTCCCGGCAAAAGCTTATCGTGATTGGCCGATTGAACATTTTTACCAATTAGCGCAACACATTTGTAGCCGTTATCCCCAGTCACATATTATGTTATTAGGCAGTGTTGACGGTAAAATTGCTGCACAGTCACTGGCAAAAAGGTTAGGGGCTGAAAAGTGTACTTCATTGGTTGGTAGACTGACAATGCGACAGAATGCAGCAATAATGAGTCAACTTGATTTGTACATTGGTGTTGATACAGGGCCGACACACTTAGCCGGCGCATTAGGTATCCCGATGGTTGCTATGTATCATAGTTTCCACCCAGGCCGCTTTTTGGCACCTCAACAGCATTCGCATTTGGTGGTTATTGAACATCCGGTTCACTATATGCAAGCCACACGCAAAGACTCGATGTCTGCAATATCTGTTGAACAAGTCTGGCAGGCAACGCAAAAGTTACTAGAAACTAAGTTGTCAGGAAGAAAAGATGAAAATAGGTTTGGTTGATGTCACGGTAACTATGTCTTACGGTGGTATTCAGACGGCAGTCTGGGAACTTGCGAAAGCGTTGGCTGATGCCGGTCATGAGATCCATATTTTTGGTGGAAAGGGTGATGTTCAACCAGAACTCAATGGGAGAGCAATCCAGGTTCACACTTTTCCATTTATTCCCAGGGAGAAAGTCATTAACATTGGTCGACGTTTTCAACGTATTATTGAACGTTACTCATTTGCTCGCCATGCTCGCGATACAGTTGTTACTGAGGATTTTGACTGGGTTATTCTGACTAAGCCATTTGATTTTTTCTGGCCTCGAATGATGCCAAAAGAGAGCCGTACTAAATTTTGCTATATGAGCGGCGGCACCAGTTTTTTCAAGGGTGACAGAAAGCTGAGTAAGCGAATTTCAGCTTGGGTGGCATGCAGCCATTTTAATGCCTGGCAGATTCAGCACCATTTTAAACAATTCCCGAAGGTGGTTTACAATGGTGTTGATATTAATAAATTCAGGCCGATAGACTCTTCTGTCAGAACTCGTCTTGGGATCAGTGATAAAACATTTTTGCTGACCTTTGCCGGCAGGTTGGTTGGCTGGAAAGGCATGCATGTTGCTATTGATGCAATGGCTCAGCTACAGGATAAAGATGTTAAATTGCTGATCATCGGGTCAGGTGAAGATCTGAAACGCTTAGAAAAGCGGGTTGCGCTATTACGGCTGGAAAAACAGATAATTTTCCATCCACCGGTAGGACATGATCAGTTGCCTGAATATTATGCTGCTGGTGATGCCGGGATTTTCCCCAGTATTGGTGATGAAGCGTTTGGTATCACAATTGCGGAAGCGATGGCGTGTGGCAGACCGGTGATTGCTAGTTATATTGGAGGCATACCTGAAGTTGTCGGTAACGAAAATAATTCGGGTATTTTAGTCACGCCAGGCGATGCTTCAGCAATTGCCGATGCGGTTAATTTTTTATTGTCTCAACCAGACAGGGGGCAAAAAATGGGAAAAGCAGCTCGTCAACGGATTGAAACAATGTATACCTGGGAGCATTCGGCAAATCGTTTACTGAAAGCGATAAATAATGAAGATTGCTTATATTGATCCCTACCCGGTTCCTGATTATCGGGTAGCATCATTGCAAATTTTGCAGAATGTTGATGCGTTTGCTCGCCAAGGAGCCTGCGTATATCTGGTTACGCCTGAAGGTAAAAATACCGCAGAAGAGATCTTGGGGCGCCCATTATCACCATCAGTTAGACTGATATCTTTACGCAATATCCGGCGTAAATGGTATTTTCCATTCAATACCCAAAAAATGTTCTATTTCCAGGTTTCCCATTGGTTGAAGAGAAATGGGGTAGATGCCGTTTTTACCCGTAATCTGAAAATGGCAAAGTATTTATTGTGTGAACATCCAGAAATTCCGCTATTTTTTGAAAGTCATGAGATTTTTGCCCAATCATTTAAAGAATCGCATGATTTAAGTGAAAATAAAAATCAGCGTAAATATCAGAAGCTGAGAGAAATTGAACACTTTGTTTATCGTCAGTCCAGGATTATTTTCGTTCTGACGTCGTTACTCAGTGATGATATTATTAGTGAATATAATGTCAGCACGCTAATAGTTATTGCGCCAGATGGTGTGGACATGTTGGCAGTCGAGTCGATGTCATTAGATAAACGTGTATCAGGCGACGGTGAATTACCAACTCAGATCCTTTATTTGGGCAGCTTGCATCGTTGGAAAGGTGTTCCAACGGCGATCAAAGCGATGGCTTATCTTGAGAATGCAGTATTGAATATTGCTGGTGGTGAACCAGGGCAAATTCAGCAATTGCGGCAGATTGCTCAGCAAATGGGGGTTGGCGATAAAATCAATTTTCTTGGGTTTATTCAACCTAAATTACGTTTTCAGATAATTGCAGATAATGATATTTGTCTGTTGCCATTAACTAAAACCAGCATTGGCAGTCGCTATACTTCGCCACTAAAATTATTTGAATATATGGCGATGGATAAGCCTGTGGTTATCTCTGATTTTCTTTCTATTCGTGATGTGGCTGATGAAAATGCGGTCAGTTTTGCTGACAGTGAGAATGCAGAAAGTTTTGCTCAACAGATTCAGTTACTGAGGGATAATCCAGAAAAAGTTAAGTCACAAGTTAGTTATGCAAAAATGTTGGTGATAGAGCGTTTTAATTGGGAGCAGAGAGCAAAGCTTATTATGCAGACAATATCAAAGGATATTTCTGCATAATAATCGGTTTGATAATATAGCTGAGATATCTGGTTAATCGTTTTTCTGCTGATATAGAGCAATCATCAGGCCGAATAGAATACCTATTTCATTGATATAGGTATTTTCAAAGGCTCCTCGGACAATAAACAATCCGATAAATCCCGTCAGTAGAATAATACTGGCCTGCTTTATTACACCATTGTTACGGCTAATAATATGGCTACTTGTGTACAGCGCTGAGAAGGTCATCAGTAAAGTGGTAATCAAACCAATGATTCCACCGGCAAACCAGAGTGCCAGAAAGATATTGTGGGGGCCGATGGATGTGCGATATATCCAGTCTGGATAGTCAGCAACTCGTTCATTGTAGACCTTATGATAGACTTTATTGCCATAACCGTAGCCTTTAATCGGGTTCTCTAGAATCAACTCAAAAGCAGTCCCTTGTGTGCCATTTTTATAACGATGGCTGCTATCAGTTTGAGTAAGTTTCCAAAATAATAATTGAGTATTTTCATTAGTTATTATCGTAGTGTGAGAAAGCACAACTGAAAAACTAAGGATTAAACTCGCTATTATGGTCAGCTTCCATTCCCGATTAATGATGATGATAAAAGCAGTGATGACGGCAATGGCGACCCAAGCGCCACGAGCTAAGGTACCTAATAACAAAAACAGACTGATAGCGGAAGCAACAGCCAGTATCAGCCAACTCACTAAGGTATGTTTCTTCCACAATGCCCAAGTACAAAGTAAGACCGGAAAATAGAAAATAAAACCGTAAGAAAATTCTCGGTGGTTGAAGTTAGTAAAAGGCATTTCACCTTTATTGTAGTTAATAATGTATTTGCCAATATCAGTTAGGCATATTGCTAGCATACCAATGGCAAATGAGTACAGAATCATCTTGGCAATACTTTCTTTATTTTCTTTGTACAGTACCACAGGAAAAGTAAAACTGAACAATAATAGCCCATTTAAGATAGGTTTATTCATCTCTTGAAAACTCAATGCAGGATTGACGGAAATTGCTACTGAATAGAACATTGCTACGATGAATAATAGAATGGATAGAAACAGTGAATTACGCATGGAGCGCATCACTTGACGAAAATCTGTCACTAGGTAGGTTAGTGCTGTAATGCCAATAAGCACGATAACCAGATTTTTATATCTCGTTATATCAGGTAGATAAACAAGGGCTATATAAATCCCAATGATGGATAAATTCCATAATGACCTTTTATCATGACTTTTAATATTAAACATATTCATCAATCTGCTTTCATTTCTGTTGAGTTTAGTTGGAAATAATACATGAAAAGATTATCTTAATCTGCTCAGATGCAATAGAGTTTAAGCAATATACATAGTTAGGAGTTATCACCATGCCAGAACTACCAGAAGTAGAAACCAGCCGGAGGGGAATAGAGCCACATCTGGTAGGGAATGTGATCCAGTATGCGGTAGTCAGGAATGGTCGGTTACGTTGGCCGGTGGCGGAAGAAATTATGAAGTTGAGTGACCAGCTTGTGCTTAGCATTCAACGCCGGGCCAAATATTTGCTGATTGAACTGGCAAGTGGTTGGATTATTGTCCATTTGGGGATGTCGGGCAGCTTGCGTATCTTGCCAGAGGAACGCCCTGCGGAGAAACACGATCATGTGGATTTAGTGATGGCAGATGGTAAGGTTTTGCGTTATACCGATCCCAGACGATTTGGTGCGTGGTTATGGAGTGATGATCTTGAGCGGTGCTCGGTATTGGCTCATTTAGGGCCTGAGCCACTTTCTGATGATTTTAATGGTTCTTATCTCTACACCCGATCAAGTAATAAAAAAACCTTGATTAAACCTTGGCTAATGGATAACAAACTGGTTGTTGGCGTTGGTAATATCTATGCAAATGAAGCGTTGTTTACTGCCCATATTCAGCCAGATCGTCCCGCGCATACTTTAACTGAGCGTGAAGCTAATTTACTGGCGGAAACGATTAAGACGGTTCTACAACGCTCTATTGAGCGGGGTGGTACGACACTCAGAGATTTCCTGCAATCTGATGGTAAACCGGGCTATTTTGCTCAGGAATTGTTTGTTTATGGCAGAGCAGGAGAACCATGCCGAATTTGTGGTGAAAAAATAGAGAGTATTAAGCTTGGGCAGCGCGGTACTTTCTTTTGCCGTCACTGTCAGTATTAGTTGATATCGGATAGTTAGGAGGCGTTGCATAGGGAATATTCTACTTTGTGCCGCCTCCAGTGAACGGAGTAAATTACTTGCCCAGTTTTTTTAGCATGGCTTGGGCGACAGGTTCTGGCAGGAATGATGAGATATCGCCATCGTGGAGAGCGACATCTTTAATCAAGGATGAAGAGATAAACGAGAGATTTTGTGATGGCAGCAGAAAAACGCTCTCTAATTCTGGCATAAAGTGGCGGTTCATATTGGCAAGCTGCCATTCATACTCAAAATCAGATACTGAACGAAGGCCACGGATAAGGATATTGGCTTGCTGTTTTTTGGCGAAATTAGCCATCAATTCACAAAAACCTACCACCTCTACATTATCCAAATGTGAGGTCACCTCTTTTGCCAGGGTAATGCGCTCATCCAGAGTAAACATAGGATTCTTTCTGGCACTGTTGGCAATAGCAAATAGAACATGGTCAAACATATCTGCGGCGCGGGTGACGATATCGATATGACCGTAGGTAACAGGATCAAATGTTCCGGGATAAATGGCTTTGGTTTTCATCAATTTTTACCCTTTTGTTGTCTCTTTTCCCACAATGCGACGTACTTATTAAACGTATATTGAGCATTGACAATAGCCAATACTAACCCTTGTTTACCATCAAGAAAGCCAGCTCGCAACAGCCAGGTTTTAAAAAAAGCCCCAAAAGTGTGACTGAAAATTGAGAAATAACCGCACTGTTTACCTTGTTCATAGCGCTGTTCTGCCCAGGCTTTAGCATAATTTAGCTGTTTTCTCTGAAATTCCATCAAATCACGGCAAGTAAGATGAAGTAAATCCCCTTGCAAAATAACGACTGGAGCGCCATGAGTTTCAAGGGATTCATGAACTTGATTATCATTGTATTGATAACGATCACGGGCGTAGAGACGAATGACCCTATCTGGGTACCAGCCGCTGTGTTTCATAAAGCGGTCAAGGAACAAGTTACGGCGGGCACAACTGTAGACTTTATTGTTATCAATATGTGCCAGAGTCTGTTCTATGGATGCTCTGAGTTCTGATGTTACGCGTTCATCAGTATCGATCATAAAAATATAATCGCCAGAAGCGTATTGCTGAGCTAGCTGACGCTGACGACCAAATCCCGGCCAGTGAGTATTGGAGAATACTTTTGCACCCATTGCCTGTGCTATTTGGCAGGTATCGTCTGAACTACCAGAATCGAGTACGATGATTTCATCAGCCCAACGGACTGAGGTCAGACAATCTGCTATCAGATCCGCTGAATTCTTAGCGATCATGACAACGGAAAGACGTTTTTTGTCACTCATTCAGTGGCTCCGAGGTGGGAGATAGGGTTCCAGCAGTTTAAGTAGACGTTGAAGAGCCCCCTGATTTTCATGCAGTACTTCTGCTGCGTGGCGACCATAATACAGACGATAATCTTCGTCAGTCAGTAAACTATTGATCTCGGTGAATAAAGAGTGGCTGTCCGTAACGGTAATCAGACCATTAGCCTGATTCAGCTTGGTGCAGATATCCTTAAAGTTAAAGGTATGAGGACCCATCAGCACCGGAATAGCATGGGCTGCCGCTTCTAGCGGGTTGTGGCCGCCACGCTCAACCAGGCTGCCACCAACAAAAGCCAGATCGGCAATACCATAGAGCAGCATCAGTTCTCCCATCGTATTGCCGATAACTACCTGAATATTGGCGTCAGGGATTTTATCAGAACTGCGAAGAATATAGCTGAGTCCGGCTTTCTTTGTTAATTCTTCAGCTTTAATAAAACGTTCAGGGTGGCGTGGTACTAGGATCAGCAGCAGGCTTGGACATTGTTTCAGTAACTTGCAATGAGCATCTAGCATAATACTCTCTTCTCCATCATGGGTGCTGGTGGCTATCCAGACAGGACGGCGAGCAGCCCATTGGCGCCGTAATGTCACTGCTTTGGCTGCCAATTCAGGTGTTACTGAGATATCGAATTTCAAACTGCCAGTGATAGTCAGTTGAGAGCGTTTTAGACCCAGCTCAACAAAACGTTCACCATCTTCCGGATTCTGAGCGGCAATTAAGGTAATGCTGCGCAAAATTGTTTTTATGAAATTCCCTACTTTTTGATATCCCTCAGCGGAACGTGCAGACAAACGGGCATTAGCAATGACCAGAGGAATGTTACGTTGGTGAAGTTGGAAAATCAGATTAGGCCAAAGTTCTGTTTCCATAATAATGACTAACTTTGGATTAACTTGATTGAGAAAGCGCTCCATAGAACCGGGGAGATCGTATGGCAAATAGACGTGATGAACATCATTTCCCAGAGCAGAAAGCACTCTTTCTGAACCCGTTGGCGTCATCGTTGTCACGGTAATCGGTAAAAAAGGATAGTGATGGCGCAAGGCTCTGACTAAAGGGATGGCGGCCAACGTTTCACCAACGGAAACAGAATGGAGCAGGATGCCTCCAGCGGCAACTTTACCGGCACAGAAACCGTAGCGTTCACCCCAGCGCTGACGGTAAGCAGGGGCTTGGCGGCTGCGGAGCAATAAACGCAACCAAATCAGAGGTTGGATAAGGTAGAGAAGTACCTGATATAAACGCAGTAACATTCTATCAAATTCACTTATATAAATTAGTGTCAATAGTATCACATTGCTTCAAAGAAAGTATGAAAATGCGTATGGCTTCTAGGATCTGAACAGAATTGGAGAGGTAAATTAGGGTTTTTGCGTAAGATCGTGCTTCTATTATATGTGAAGGTAGAGTGGATTTTTTGCAGCTTCTGCACATGGTTGCGGCAGTTTTCTCTTTTATCTGTATCTTTATACTGGGAATGCAATGAGTAAATTACACACTCAATTTGACCGTATTCTAATAATAAAGTTACGACATCATGGTGATGTATTATTAATTACACCAGTTATTAATACCCTTAAGGATAATTATCCAGCGGTGGAAATTGATGTTTTACTCTACAAAGAAACCGAACCAATATTGGCTGATTTTTCTGCTGTGGCTAATCTATTTTCTATAGATAGACAATGGAAGAAACAGGGAATTAAAACACATTTGGGTCATGAATGGAGATTGCTTAAACGATTAAGGCATCGTCAATACGACCTAGTTATTAATCTTACTGATCAATGGTATAGTGCATTTTTGACCCGATTTACTGGCGCAAAAGTGCGTATTGGGTTTGATTTAGCAAAACGACGCAGCCTATTTTGGAAAAAATGTTTCACAAATCTTGTGCTGACAGAGCATAGTCAGTTTTTGCATATTGTTGAGCAAAATTTGTCAGCTCTTTCGCTGTTAAATCTTCCGTTAATCAACACTACAGTGACGATGAGTTACCGCCAGCAGGATAAAGAGGCTGTTTTGATGCTTCTTGATAAGCATGGTGTAGATCAAAAATATATTGTTGTGCAGCCAACATCCCGCTGGTTTTTTAAATGTTGGGATGAAAAAAAGATGAGCGAAACGATTAATGCATTGCAGTCTGATGGTTGGGCAATCGTTGTTACCTCCGGGCCAGATCGTAAGGAGGAAGAGATGGTAGAGAAGATTTTATCAAATTGCCCAAAAGAGAGAGTGATTTCTTTTGCCGGCCAATTAACTTTGCCTCAACTTGCAGCGCTGATTGATGGGGCCAATTTATTCATCGGGATGGATTCTGTTGCTATGCATATGGCAGCTGCGTTAAAAACACCGGGTATCGCTTTATTTGGGCCATCAAAGTTAGTATTCTGGCGTCCGTGGGAAGCGAAAGGTGAAGTTATTTGGGCTGGTGATTATGGTGATTTACCTGATCCTGATGATGTTGATACTAAAACGGATATACGTTATCTGAATGTCATTCCCAGTGAGATGGTTATTGCTGCCGCCCGGAGAAATTTATTATGAAATTAGTACGTCTTGCGATTGTTCGGCAGAAATATCGTCCGGATGGTGGTGCAGAACGTTTTGTCTCCCGTGCCTTAGAGGCTTTAGGGAATGAAAATTTGGAGCTTAACGTTATTACGCGTTCCTGGCAGGGAGACGTTAATCCTGATTGGCATGTTCATTTAGCAAATCCTCATAAATGGGGGCGCATCAGCCGTGAGAGAGGATTTGCCAAAGCTGCCAAAACAATATGGGAACAAGAGCAATTTGATCTTGTTCAAAGTCATGAACGCATTGCCGGTTGTGATATTTATCGTGCGGGTGACGGTGTTCATCAGCGCTGGCTACAGCAGCGTGCGCGTGTTTTATCTCCTTGGCGGAGCAAATTACTTTTTACGAGTCGTTACCATCGTTATGTGATGGATGCTGAGCAAAAGATGTATTCTGCACCGGAATTAAAAATGGTTATTTGTAACTCGGAAATGGTAAAAAGGGAGGTCATGACGGATTTTGGGCTTTCTGAGGAAAAAATATCGGTTATTTATAATTCGATAGACAATAAACAATTTTTCCCGGCAACGGAATCTCAGAGAACACAATTAAGGAAAGAGCATAACCTTCCCTTGCAGGCTAAATGTTTAATTTATGTTGGTTCGGGGTTTGAGCGAAAGGGATTAAAAGCCGCGATTCAGGCAGTGAGTGCAACTGATGCTTATTTAATAGTTGTGGGGCAGGATAAAGAAGAGAAGAAATATAAGCAGTTAGCTAATTCACTGGGATGTAATGAGCGCATTAGGTTTATGGGAGTCCAGAAAAGGACATTGCCTTTTTATCAGCTTGCAGATGGTTTGTTGCTACCGACCTTATATGATCCGTTTCCAAATGTGATACTGGAGGCAATGGCTTGCGGGCTTCCGGTAATAACCAGTACGACATGTGGTGGTGCTGAATTTATTACCTCTGGGAATAACGGGTTTGTATGTGATGCTTTGGCTGTTTCAGATATTACGGAAGCTATTCAGAATACGCCTTCGGATCATTTGAATAATAAAATGTCAGAATTAGCGAGAACAGGAATACTCTGTTATACACCGGAACATTTATCACAACAGCTCATTGGATTATACGAAAAGGTGCTCTCATCATCATGAAAGGACATATATTATTTATCATTGATGGATTACCTGGCGGCGGTGCGGAAAATGTCACTATCCGGCTTTGTGATGGCCTGCAACAGAGAGGATATGATGTTACGCTGCTCTCTTTGGCAGAGAAATGTGAATATTCAGTACCGAGTGGTATTGAACTGATCATTGATGTTGATGGATACAGAGGGCCTTTTAGAAGACAGACTGAGATTTGCCGTAGGGCTAAATCTATGGATAAGGTTTTAGAAAAAGTTTTTCTTCGCAAGGGAATCCCTACGCTGATTGTCTCAAACTTGCATAAAACTGATCGTATTGTCGTGCAATCAAAAGTGTTAGCGGGGTTAAATGTATGGTTTTGTATTCATGGCGTATTTTCAAACTCATATCTTGGTAATAAGACGGGATTATCTCGCTGGATCAAGAAACAAAAAATCAAGTGGACATATAATAACCGGAATTTAATTTGTGTATCTGATGCTGTAGGGAAAGATTTAAAGAATAATTTGTTACTTACGCCTAATGAAATAGTGACGATTTATAACCCTTTCAACATCCCAGATATTAAAGAAAAATCTCTGCAAAATAACCTATATTCGGATGAAACCTATTTATTACATGTTGGTAGATTTCACCGGGTTAAGCGGCATGATCGTTTATTAGAAGCGTTTGCAAAAGCAGATATTCCATGTAAATTATTGATTGTTGGCCACGGAGATGAGGCTATTACTCAACAGATAAAGCAGAAGATTGTGGATTTAAACTTACAGTCTAAAGTTATTTTAACGGGATTCCTTGAAAATCCATTACCTGTTATCCGTGGAGCTAAAGCGGTTGTTTTGAGTTCTGACAGTGAAGGATTAGGGAATGTGTTAATTGAATCGTTGATTTGTGATACCCCCATTGTCAGCACGATGTGCCCAGGTGGCGTTAATGAAATTATGGTTGGTGAGTTGGAAAAATATAAATCAGAACTGACAGTTGATTCGTTTGCAGAAAAAATGAAGTTTGTCTATTATGAACCGCCTGTAATTACCAAGGATATGTATAAGAAGTTTGATTTAGATATTATTTTGGCAAAATATTTATCCTTAATGAAGAAGTAAGAATGGTTATATGTACTTTTCAAGTTTGGTTATTAGGATAAGTTAATGGATAAAAAAAGTTCCAGAAATTAAGAGAACTTAATAGAAGAAAAAACAATTTCCCGAAAGTTCTAACATTTCATAGCGTTTTTTTATTGATAAGATTAGATACGAAATATAGGATTTAATGAGATATAGAACTGCTATATATATGATAAGATAATTGCACTATTTCATAGATCTGCGTACTATAAAACCATCATTTTATTCTATTGTGGGCATATTCTGATGACTCGACCTGCATTTATTATCACTATTGATACTGAGGGTGATGACCTGTGGCAAAATCACGGTCAGATCTCGACAAAAAATACTCATTATTTACCAAGATTTCAGCGCTTATGTGAACGTTTTGGTTTTAAGCCAGTTTGGTTGACGAACTATGAAATGGCAATGGATGATTTATATATTGAATTTGCTAAAGATGTTATTGCCAGAGGACAGGGGGAAATTGGTATGCATTTACATGCCTGGAATAATCCACCACTTGTTCCTCTTACCGACGATGACATGCATTATAAACCTTATCTGATTGAATTTCCAAAAGAACAAGTTAGAGCCAAAATTGATCTGATGACTAAGTTATTGGAAGACAAACTACAGATTAAAATGTTAAGCCATCGGGCAGGTCGTTGGGCATTTAATGAATATTATGCTGAATTGCTGGTGGAATATGGTTATCAAGTCGATTGTTCAGTAACACCACGGGTTAATTGGCGTTTCACCAAAGGCGATCCTAATGGCAACGGTGGAACTGATTATCGTCACTTTCCATCTTATGCCTATTTTGTGGATTTGCAGAATATTGCTAAAGAAGGTGACTCTTCTTTGCTGGAAGTTCCTATGAGTATTCAATATAAGCACTCTGCGCTGATGAATTTCCTTAAACAGAAATATGATAGCTTACGAGGGAAACAGCGTTCTCCATCTGTTAACTGGTTAAGACCAAAAGGGGGCAATTTGGAACAAATGAAAAAAGTTGTCCAACAGACATTAGCAGAAGGCAGTGATTATATTGAATTTATGTTGCATTCATCTGAATTTATGCCTGGTGGTAGCCCGACATTTAAAAATGAAGAACAGATTGAATTACTTTATCAGGATCTGGAGGCACTCTTTAACTACTTACAGCCACAGGTTCGAGGAATGACATTGGCTGAATATTATCAATTTAAGAAGTCATCACGATTAATAAAATAGAGATTCACTTATACCCTATGGATTTCAAGATGCATCGCGACGGCAAGGGAACGAATCCCCGGGAGCATAGATAACGATGTGACCGGGGTGAGTGCAGCCAACAAAGAGGCAACTTGAAAGATGACGGGTATAATTTTGGGCAGATAATACTGCCCAAATTGGGTGAAATAGGCGTCTGCCAGAAACGCCTCAGATTTAATAATTAATCAGCTATATTTTTTTGAAGATGAGCTAATACTTTCGATGGTGTAATACTTTTGATATTCCCATCTTCCGCTTTTAAAGATATTTGTTCCTTGCCATAACCACCAATGAGTCCTGGATCTGTCGGACCAAACAACGTGATATTAGGGCGATCCAATGCGGCAGTGAGATGGCTCAGGCCAGTATCAACGGAAACAACCGCTTTTGCACCGGCCAACTCTTGGGCGACTTGTGCCAAAGTCAGCTTTGGTAATACTTCCACATGAGAGAAGTTTTCCGCCAGTCTCAGCGCACGTTGGTATTCATGTTCTGCGCCCCAAGGGAGCTTAATTTTCATACCCGTTGGCTGAATTTCAGCAATAAGCTGTCTCCAATGGCTTTCCGGCCAATGTTTTTCATCGCGAGTGGTGGCATGGAGAAAAACCAGATAATCGCCCTGATTTTCTAATTTCTGCTTTAAAAAGTGACTGGCAATCCCATAATCGCCCTGTGCCGCCGGTTTGGTATAACCCAGGCTGACAGCAAACAGTTTTCGAATGCGCTCTACGGCGTGCTGTTGCTTGCTGACCGCATGACAGCAATCATAAAAAAAACTCGCTAATGGCTCACGGATACTTTTGCGGTTGTAACCATGTTTAGGACCATAAGCGAGTCGGGTTACCAGAAATGCACTTTTTAATAACCCTTGAGCATCGATGATGGCATCATATTGATGTAATTTTAATTTTTCTTTGAATAAACGACGTTCTGCACGAATTTCTGGGCTAAACCAGTTTTTACGCCAGCGGCGAATAGCAACAGGAATAATTTGATCAACCGCACTATGCCAGCCGGGGATTTGAGCAAAACCTTCCTCTACTACCCAATCAAAACGGACGTCAGGTAAGTTTCTTTCTGCATCAGTCAGTGCAGGGAGCGAGTGGAGGACATCGCCCATAGAAGAAGTTTTGACCAATAAAACCCGCATTAACTCTGGTTCTCCGCTTGTAATAATTTTTCTAGAGAAGTGATAACTTGCTCTGGCTGAATATCAATCAGACTCTGGTGATAGCCATGTGCACTGTCACCTTTTCTGACTTTATGATAGCCAGTAATAAGACGGATAACTTCCGCTTTATCGGATAATGGTGGAGTAAAATCTGGGCTACTTGGGCCGTAAAGCGCAACCAGAGGGCGATTAAGTGCTGCGGCAACATGCATCAAGCCAGAATCGTTGGTCACAATGGCATCACAGGCCGCGATAATATTGACTGCCTGTTCAAGAGAGGTTTGTCCGGCAAGATTGATACAGTGTTCACAGGCTTCTTTAGTCAGTGAGTTGCGGATATCCTCTCCACCTTCGTGATCTTTGACAGAGCCAAAGAGCAGAATTTGATACCCCTTTTTAGTAATAAGCTGTTGAGCTAACGCGGCATAGTGATAATGCGGCCAGCGTTTCGCCGGGCCAAATTCTGCGCCGGGGCAAAAACCGATGATAGGCCGATGATCAGAAATATTGAATGCCGCGGTGGATTCAGCAATATCTTCGTCACTGACATCCAGTTGAGGCCAAAGTAATGGTTGAGGCAGCTCTGCCGCACTACTGGGTTTTGCATCGTAAGCCAATGCGGCATAGCGTTGAACCATTAATGGGAAGGCTTCTTTATTCAATGTACGAATATCATTGAGCAATCCATATCTCATTTCACCACGCCAGCCAGCACGCAGAGGAATATTGGCGAAGAAAGGCACCAAGGCAGATTTGAAAGAATTGGGTAGCACATAAGCGCGATGATATTTACGTTCACGCAGGGCGATCCCCAAACGGCGGCGTTCACCCAATGCCAGTGCGCCATGTCCTAATGGCATAGCTAATGCTTGATTGACCTCCGGCATTTTGCCCAGCAGTGGGCGGCACCAGGCTGGAGCCATCACATCAATTTCTGCATTAGGATGCAAAGCCTTTAACGTCCGGTAAAGGCTTTGCGACATCATCATGTCACCCACCCACGAGGGGCCGATTACCAATATTTTCATAGTGAGTAGATTACTTATCCTGATTGAGCCAATGCATATATTCCGTTACCCCTTCGGCAACGGTTTTGAATGGCTTATCATAACCCGCCGCGCGAAGTTTGGTCAGATCTGCTTGCGTGAAACGCTGATAACGACCTTTCAGATGTTCAGGGAAATCAATATGCTCAACAGTGAGAGATTTATCTTTATGGCATTCAACAACCGCATCTGCAACCGCCTGGAAAGATTCAGCACGACCCGTTCCACAGTTATAAATACCGGAAACGCCGTTTTTCCAGAACCAAAGATTAACCGCAGCGGCATCACCAACATAAATAAAATCACGTTGAAAGCCTTCACTGCCGGCGAATAGTTTTGGGTTTTGTCCCTGATTGATTTGATTATTCAAATGAAAGGCAACGCTAGCCATACTGCCTTTATGCCCTTCACGTGGTCCATACACATTGAAATAACGGAAACCACAAATTTGTGAATCAGCTTGAGGCAGGATCTCCCGGACATATTGGTCGAATAGAAATTTAGAGTAACCATAAATATTGAGCGGTTTCTCATATTGACGCTCTTCGATAAAATTATCAGTACGGCCGCCATAGGTTGCTGCTGAGGAGGCATACAGGAAAGGAGTGCCGCGTTCAAGGCAATAGTGCAGCAATTCTTTTGAATATTGATAGTTATTATCCATCATATATTTGCCATCCCACTCGGTTGTGGATGAGCAAGCGCCTTCATGGAAAATAGCGTCAATATCACCGAAATCATCACCGGCCAGAATACTGGCAATAAACTCTTCCTTGTCCATGTAATCAGCAATATCCAAGTCAGCCAGATTGATGAACTTAGTACCATCTTTCAGATTATCTACGACCAGAATATCTTTATATCCTTCGTCATTTAGTGCTTTGACAATATTGCTACCAATAAATCCAGCACCGCCAGTGACAATAATCATCCGACTTACCTCTACAATCGGGTTAATGAAGCAAATTGCTTCTATAATAACATCTAACATCCATGACGACAGTAGCTTAAGCAGGGGAATATACTGAAATATTATGGTCATTCAGGTTGCATGGCGTGACGGGTACAGCAAAGTTAATATTATCTGCCTGATAGAGTCGTCAGTTGCCTGATCAATGAGTAAAATGTGTAATGACCCTTCATTTATAAATCAGGAGAAAATAAATGTCAGCATCATTTTATCAGCAAATTAATGAACAATTAGAACAAGCCCATTCCGAAGGGTTATTCAAAAATGAACGTATCATCACTTCTGCACAAAATGCTGACATTGCTGTAGCCGATGGCAGTCATGTTATTAACTTCTGCGCAAATAACTACTTAGGTTTGGCTAATCACCCTGAGCTTATTGCGGCTGCTAAAGCGGGAATGGATAGCCACGGTTTTGGTATGGCGTCTGTTCGCTTTATTTGCGGGACTCAGGATACTCATAAAGAGCTGGAGAGAAAACTGGCGGAATTTTTGGGCATGGAAGATGCCATTCTTTATTCTTCTTGTTTTGATGCTAATGGCGGTCTATTTGAAACGCTGTTTGGGCCGGAAGATGCCATTATCTCTGATGCGCTGAACCACGCTTCTATTATTGATGGCGTCCGTTTATGCAAGGCGAAGCGTTATCGTTATGCTAATAATGATATGCAAGAACTGAGAGCGCAATTGGAGAAAGCCAAAGCAGATAATGCACGCCATATTGTGATTGCAACCGATGGTGTGTTCTCAATGGATGGCGTTATTGCTGATTTGAAATCTATCTGTGACCTGGCTGATGAATTTGATGCGATGGTCATGGTGGATGACTCCCATGCTGTTGGTTTTGTTGGCGCTCATGGTCGTGGTACGCATGAATATTGTGACGTAATGGATCGTATTGACATCATTACCGGCACATTAGGTAAAGCGTTGGGGGGAGCTTCTGGCGGCTATACTGCGGCGCGTAAAGAAGTTGTTGAGTGGTTGCGTCAGCGTTCACGTCCATATCTGTTCTCTAACTCACTGGCGCCGGCGATTGTTGCGGCATCCATCAAGGTGCTGGACATGTTGAAAGAGGGAGATGCATTGCGTGATCGTCTGTGGAAGAACGCTAACCTGTTCCGTGAAAAAATGACAGCAGCAGGTTTCACTTTAGCAGGGGCTGACCATGCAATCATTCCTGTCATGTTAGGTGATGCAAAATTGGCACAGGAATTTGCCGCAGAATTACTGAAAGAAGGCATTTATGTTACCGGTTTCTTCTATCCGGTAGTCCCTAAAAATCAGGCCCGTATCCGCACGCAAATGTCAGCAGCGCATACGGAAGAGCAAATTGAACGCGCAGTTGCGGCGTTCACGCGAATTGGTAAGCAATTGAACGTAATTGCATAAGGCATCTCTATGAAAGCATTGTCAAAGTTAAAAGCAGAAGAAGGCATCTGGATGACTGATGTGCCTGAGCCAGAGTTGGGGCACAATGATGTGATGATCAAAATCCGTAAAACGGCGATTTGTGGTACGGATGTACACATCTATAACTGGGATGACTGGTCGCAAAAAACCATTCCTGTACCGATGGTTGTCGGTCATGAGTATGTTGGTGAAGTCGTTGCTATTGGTCAGGAAGTAAAGGGTTTTAAAATTGGTGACCGAGTGTCTGGCGAAGGGCATATTACTTGTGGTTACTGCCGTAACTGTCGTGGCGGCCGCACTCACTTATGCCGTAATACCATTGGCGTAGGGGTAAACCGCCCCGGTTGTTTTGCTCAATATCTGGTTATTCCTGCATTTAATGCATTCAAAATCCCAGATAACATCTCTGATGAACTGGCTTCTATTTTTGACCCATTTGGCAATGCTGTTCACACCGCGCTTTCATTTGATCTGGTTGGTGAGGATGTGCTGGTTTCTGGTGCAGGCCCCATTGGTATTATGGCTGCGGCAGTCTGTAAACATGTTGGTGCGCGTCATGTTGTTATCACAGATGTTAACGAATATCGCCTTGAGCTGGCACGTAAAATGGGAGTCACCCGTGCGGTGAACGTCAGCAAGGAAAGTCTGACCGATGTCATGGCAGAATTGGGCATGACGGAAGGCTTTGATGTTGGCTTGGAAATGTCCGGCGCTCCGGCGGCGTTTCGTACTTTATTAAATACCATGAATCACGGCGGCCGTGTGGCGTTGTTGGGCATTCCTCCATCAGATATGGCAATTGATTGGAATCAGGTGATTTTCAAAGGCTTGTTTATCAAAGGTATTTATGGCCGTGAAATGTTTGAAACCTGGTACAAAATGGCGACATTGATTCAGTCTGGTTTGGATTTGACTCCCATTATCACTCACCGGTTCTCTATTGATGATTTCCAGAAAGGCTTTGACATCATGCGTTCAGGGCAGTCTGGTAAAGTTATTCTGAACTGGGATTAATCAGTAAAGTTACTACTAAGATTGACAGGCGCTTTTAGTTTTTGAGCGCCTGTTTAAGGCATTAGCAATATTGCAAGCTATTATCGAATAAATAGAAATAACAAGATAATTGGCTATTTCTTAAAATGAGCTTCTATTCTGTTTTATCCTGAGACTTATCTCCAGTTAGTTTCTGGATATATCGGCTCACCGTGTTCACAATAGGATTATCAATCAGAGTGTCGCCAATAACCGCCAGATAATCTTGGCTGGTAACTGTAATGGGGGCCTCTTTTATTTCACACAGCTTGCCCCATTTATGGTGATTACCCCCAACAGGTTTGCCGCTTAACAACCTACTTGGGCTGACTAACTCAATATCCGCAGGAAGCGTTGGCAGCATCTGTTGTAATGCGCGAATGGTTGTTGAATGAGGATGGCCGATAGCAATAGCGGAACCATTTTTACGAGCAATGGAAATCGCGCGATTTAACTGATGGCGGGTTTCTGCTTCTGATTGCACATCATCCAGAAAAATATCACGGCGGATAACGCGAACAGGTGTGCCTTGCGCGGCCTTTGTTGCCTGAGTATTGCCAATCGTCACGCTGTCGAGAAAATAGAAGTTATAACGAGACAGTGATCGCATCACTTTCTGCATTCCCGGCAAGCTTGAAGTCATCGCGCTGCCCATATGGTTATTGATTCCTACAGCATAAGGGACTTTTTGTATTGCACGTTGGATGATATGGTCAATTTCTTCACTGCTCATGGTTGGCTGGAGAGTATCCGGTTCTAGCAGTTGCTTACTTAAAGGTGCCATTGGCAGGTGGATTAAGATTTCCCGTCCTTGTTTATATGCTTTTTCAGCCATTGCCCTGCCATGTGGTGAATCCGGCAAAATGGCGATAGAGATTGCAACAGGCATCTGCAATATTTTGTTTTCATTATGAGGACGGTAGCCAAAATCATCGATAACAATAGCCAGACGGGCAGCACTGGCTTGTAGGCTCAAAAGTAACAGGGCGGTAGTACCAATGAGTTTTGCGAACTTGCGTTGTCTCACCTGATTATCTCCCAAGCCACGGTTGTGGGTTTACCGCTCTTCCCTGACGGCGAATTTCAAAATAGAGTGCCGGTTGCTGCTGACCGCCACTGTTACCGACTAACGTAATAGGTTGTCCGGCACGAACTTGCTGACCGACACTGACCAGGGCACTCTGATTATAGCCATAGAGACTCATATCACCTTTACCGTGCTCTATAACGACAACCAGCCCATAGCCTTGCAACCAGTCAGCCAGCAGCACCCGGCCATCGGATATCGCTTTGACTTCAGTACTTTCTGTGGCCGAAATTACCATGCCTTTCCAGCGTAATTCGCCTTGCAGCGCTTCACCAAACTCATGTATCACCTTACCGTGGACAGGCCAGATTGCCTGACCGGCCGGACGGCCAAGGCCACCGGTACGCGCCATTAGTGCGCGCTCATCTTCAGTTGGCTTGTAGCTGGAACCTTTTTTCTGTGCTTGCTTCTGTTTCGCTGCAATCTGAGCACGGACCCGGGCAGCTTCTTTGGCTTCTCGTTCAGCACGTGCTTTCGCTTCCCGTTCTGCCTTAGCGATTTTATCTCGCAGACGGGTTTCATTTTGTTTTAGTTCAGCGAGATTTTTTTGGTCTTTCTTTAAGGAAGACTCCAGCTCAGTCAGGGTTTTCTGCCTGGCGTTGCGGGCTACTTCCATTTGTTGTTTCTGTTGTTGTTGCTCAGTCAGAACTTGCTTTTGCTCTTCCTGTTTCTGTTGCTCCAGTTTTTTTTGTTCAGTTAAATCAACGGCGGTTTGTTCAAGTTGCACAATGGTGTCCTGACGGGCTTGATTAAGGTAGCTATAATAAGCGAGTATACGCTCTCCTCTCTTACCCTCCTCTCCTCTGAACATGAGTTCAAGCCCTTGATGTTGCCCTTGACGAAATGCGGCATCCAGTTGGCGTGCCAGCATATCTCGTTGCGCTTTTTGTTGTTTTTCCAGTTTTTTGATATTGGAGACTAGAGCGGTAATCTCTTTATTCAGCTTACTGAGTTGAGTTTGAGTGTTGTGTAGGGATTGACCAATTTTGGAAATGGTATTTTCCTGATCTTTTAGCTGATTTAGCAAAGAACTCCGTTTTTGCTGCTGTTGTTGCACACTTTTCTCTTTCTCCGCGATGTCTTGTTGGAGATCTTTCAGTTGATTTTTATTGGCGATAATTTGATTTGCAAAGGTATTAAAGCTGAAAATAACAAATAGGAAAGCATAGAACAATGAGGCACAGATATTATTTCGCCATGAGTTCTGATTGCGCCGATAATTACGGCTATGTATTTCCTTGTTGTCAGCCATTTCTGTAAATATACCTTGCTACTGTATGCACTAGATTATTTCATGATGAACAAAGAGTTACCAGATGCTACGCTGATTTTTTACACTTTCAGATAATGCTGTCTTAACATCGAAATTGAATAATAATATACCCAATGGATTTCAAGATGCATCGCGACGGCAAGGGAGTGAATCCTCGGGAGCATAGCAAACTATGTGACCGGGGTGAGCGAGTGCAGCCAACAAAGAGGCAACTTGAAAGATAACGGGTATAAACATATTAGCCTACTTATCGTTGAAATGCCTGCATACATTTAGTGTGACAGGGCAGATGCTGGTCATGTACTTAATATGCTTCATTTTCAGGATATTTTTATTTTTTCTCGAAACTCTCCGCAAAATTTGCATTGAGCTTGTGCTATTTGGCTGTAATTGACGCAACACAAAGGTATACTCTGGAGCCTTAGATATTTGTTATTAACCAACGGGAGTTGTTGCCCCCATGCTGCAAGAAATCATGCAATTTATTAACCAGCATATGACCTTAAGCCTCATCTGGATTGCACTGCTGGTTGCCGTTATTGTGACTACAACGAGAGGTTTCTTCTCTAAAACCAAAGAGATAACTCGTGCTCAAGCTATTAATCTGATCAATAAAGAAGAAGCCATCGTCGTGGATTTACGTTCCCGTGAAGATTTCCGCAAAGGGCATATTATTGGTTCATTAAACCTGACTCCTTCTGAAATTAAAGACAACAATTTTGCTGAGTTGGAAAAACATAAAAAACAGCCTGTCATTGTTGTTTCTGCGAATGGCACTGAATCTCGTACTCCGGCAGAAAATCTTATCCATGCTGGTTTTGAACGCGTATGTTCCTTGAAAGAGGGCTTGGTTGGTTGGACAGGTGAAAACTTGCCGTTGGCGCGTGGTAAAAAGTAATCATTTTGGGCGTGAATGGCGACATTCACATAAAAAATCTAATAAGGACATCTAAAGGTAACAATTATTATGTCAGAACAAAGCAATACAGAAATGGCTTTCCAGATCCAACGTATCTACACCAAAGATATCTCTTTTGAAGCACCAAACGCACCGCAAGTGTTTCAGCAGGAATGGCAGCCGGAAGTAAAACTGGATCTGGATACCGCTTCCAGTGAGTTAGCTCAAGGGGTTTATGAAGTTGTTCTGCGTGTGACTGTAACGGCGACTTTGGGAGAAGAGGCGGCATTCCTGTGTGAAGTACAGCAAGGGGGTATTTTCTCTATTGACGGTATCGAAGGAACTCAGTTGGCTCACTGCTTGGGGGCATACTGTCCGAATATCCTGTTCCCATATGCTCGTGAATGCATCACTAGCTTAGTTAGCCGTGGTACCTTCCCACAACTGAATCTGGCTCCAGTAAACTTTGATGCCCTGTTCATGAACTACTTGCAACAGCAGGCAGAACAGTCTCCGGGTGGTGAACAAACTGAACAGGAAGCTTAATGAATAGTACTGTTTCTATGACAGTGATCGGTGCCGGCTCATACGGCACCTCATTAGCCATTACGCTGGCTCGTAATGGTCATAATGTTGTACTTTGGGGGCATAATCCAGAGCATATTGGGGCATTGCAACAGGCGCGTTGTAATCAGGAATTTCTGCCGGATGTTTCCTTTCCTGATAATTTATTGCTTGAAACAGACCTCATAAAAGCACTAACAGCGAGCCGCGATATTCTTGTTGTAGTACCTAGCCATGTGTTTGGTGAAGTGCTAAAGCAGGTAAAACTACATCTACGGCCTGATTCACGCATCGTCTGGGCAACTAAAGGCTTGGAAGCGGATACTGGTCGGTTATTACAGGATGTGGCCCGTGAGATATTAGGCAATGAAATACCGCTAGCGGTGCTCTCTGGGCCAACATTTGCTAAAGAGCTAGCGGCTGGTTTGCCCACTGCGATTGCTATTTCCGCGACGGAATCTGCTTTTGGCGATGAACTTCAGCAATTATTCCACTGTGGCAAAAGCTTCCGGGTTTATAAAAATCCTGATTTTATTGGAGTTCAACTCGGTGGTGCCGTAAAAAACGTAATTGCCATTGGTGCGGGAATATCTGATGGTATGGGTTTTGGTGCTAATGCTCGTACTGCCTTGATTACTCGTGGATTGGCGGAAATGAGTCGCCTTGGTACAGCGCTTGGGGCTGATCCTTCAACCTTTATGGGCATGGCGGGATTGGGCGATTTGGTCTTAACTTGTACTGATAACCAATCACGTAACCGTCGTTTTGGCATGATGTTGGGGCAGGGAATTAGTGTCGAAGAAGCCCAATATCAGATTGGACAGGTTGTTGAAGGTTACCGCAATACCAAAGAAGTACGTGCGTTGGCTAATCGTGCCAATGTAGAAATGCCGATTGCAGAACAAATCTATCAGATACTCTATTGCAATAAAAATGTGAAAGAAGCTGCTCAGGCATTATTAGGAAGAGCCAGAAAGGATGAGAGCGATGATGTGCGCTCTTGAATAAAAATCTAATGAGATAGGTTCTAAATGTGAGAGTAAAAAATATGTCGCTAGAGGAATTGGACGAAGTTTGGAAGAACATAAAAACAGAAGCGAGAGCGCTGGCTGAATGTGAACCGATGTTAGCCAGTTTTTTTCATGCAACGTTACTCAAACATGAAAATCTTGGTAGTGCCTTGAGTTATATGCTGGCTAATAAGCTGGCTACGCCAATTATGCCGGCTATTGCTGTTAGAGAGATCGTAGAAGAGGCTTATAGCTCAGATCAAAAGATGATTGTTTCTGCTGCTCGCGACATCATAGCAGTACGTTTACGTGATCCCGCTGTGGACAAATATTCAACTCCTCTGCTTTACCTCAAAGGGTTTCATGCTTTGCAGGCCTATCGTATTGCCCATTGGATATGGGGAGAAGGACGTAAAGCACTGGCTATTTATCTGCAAAACCAAATCTCGATGTCTTTTGGCGTTGATATTCATCCGGCAGCAAAGATTGGCTGTGGCATTATGCTTGACCATGCTACAGGCATTGTGATTGGTGAAACGGCGGTAGTGGAAAATGACGTATCTATCCTACAATCTGTCACCCTTGGTGGTACTGGTAAAACAGGGGGTGATCGTCATCCAAAAGTCAGGGAAGGGGTGATGATTGGAGCAGGTTCGAAAATACTGGGTAATATCGAAATTGGTCGTGGTGCCAAAATTGGCGCAGGTTCAGTTGTACTTCGCTCTGTCCCACCACATACAACAGCCGCTGGAGTGCCAGCCCGTATTGTCGGTAAACCTGAAAGCGAAAAGCCATCATTGGATATGAACCAACATTTTAATGGTATCAACCACGGTTTCGAATATGGTGATGGTATTTAATTTTTCCAAATATGGGTATGAATGATATTCATCATATTTTCACATATTAAATGTGAAAATATGATCTAGAATACTTAACTTATTAAATCTTCTATAAACTATTTTTTTGCTACACCTATTATAATATAGTGCCAATGTTTAGGAACTATTTTATTTAGAACTTTATTATCTAACACCCCTAAAAATCTTCTTTGAGATTCACTCCTGCCAAATGTAGCAAGGAAGCCTAATGTTGTATAATTAACATTTGAAAATGCTGACAGATAATCTGTCATTTCATTGACGGTGACATAACCCCAGGCATTTCCCCACTTAATATAATTTCTTCTAAAAAATTTATGCAATGGCGATGCAACCAAATTTTCTGCAAACCAAAACTCACCACCCTCTTTTAATGAGTGAAAGATTTGATTAATAGCTTCTTTTTGTGCTGTTTTATTTGAATTATAGCCGATACTGCCTAATACTGATTTAAACATAACGATATCAAAATGGTTCTTATATTTAATATCCAATGCACTCAATTTTTTATATTGAATGTTATCTTCTATATTATAACGTTTATGTTTCTCCAGTGTCTTTGGTGTAGGGCCATTTAGATCGGTACATAGGACATTTGCACCATTTAATGCAGCCCACAACGATAACCCACCATTTTCACTGCCTATTTCTAGAGTATTAGCTGATTTTAATTCTAAGCTAGAATTATCTTGCCAATATTTTAAGGCATGGCTCCAATTGTATATGTCCCATTCTATGACATCTTGGAGAAATTCTTTTGAATTTTTTGCTTTCATAGAGTAACCAATATATATCAATGAAAATGAGTTGTCTTAATACTAACTTTATTGAATTATTATGATCTAAATAGTTTTAAAAAAACAGTAGATCATTTGAAGAAATTAGCCCGATTTGAGTTATATGAGTCAATTTTTAAAGAGATAAAATCACTCAATCGGGTTATTCTATACTAATCATAGCACCTACGTCCCGTAATAAACGATGATTTAGCGCAAAAACTTGTTCAGAAAAACCCAGGATAAAAGCTACGTCTAATGTCTTCCTATTTTCCTCTACCCATGCTTTTGGCGGATATGGTATTGGCTGGCTGGAAAGCTTACCTGCTGGGTTTAAGTAGCGCTTATTCATCTCATTTAATATGTTCCTGTGATTACAGATTGCTACATTCCTGAGCTGATAACCATCGTAGTTAATTATTTTACGTACCACACTTCATCCGAGAACATGACAAAAATGGGTGCTTGGCTCATCGTGAATCTGGTGTAGAGTAGAAAACTATTCTTCACCAGACCCACATAAAGAAGAAAAAATTGCCGCGATACGATAAATAAATAACACGTTGGGCTATTGTAAGAAAGTGTAGCGATATTAGTCACGCTTATTTAATGACACACTAATTTTTTATGATAGCGCCTTGATAATCTAATTGTCGCCAGGCTTCGAAAACGACAACAGCGACTGAATTGGAAAGATTCATACTGCGGCTGTTTGCCAGCATTGGGATACGGATTTTTTGTTGTGGTGGCATATTATCCAGTACGTAAGGCGGTAGCCCTCTGGTTTCCGGCCCGAACATTAAATAATCCCTGGCTTGATAACTTACCGCACTATGTGCCGGAGTTCCTTTCGTTGTGAGAGCAAACAAACGAGCAGAAGATTCTTCTATTAACTTTTCATTCTCTAAAAAAGCAAAATAATCATGATGTTGTTTAACATTGGCAAACTCATGATAATCCAGCCCGGCTCGACGTAGCCTTTTATCATCCCAGGTAAAGCCCAGAGGCTGAATCAGATGCAATTGGAAGCCAGTATTGGCACAAAGGCGAATAATATTACCGGTATTAGGCGGGATTTCAGGTTCAAATAATACGATGTTTAGCATATGCCCCCCAGAAACAAGGGGCACAGATTAGCAGAAATCAGGAGGGGATGCAGGGGGATTTCATCGATATTCTTATTTATTTGTTAGAAGATCTTTCCCTGTTGAGGTACTCGATTGTATTGTCAGTAAACTTAAAAGTGAAAAAACATCACTGGATATAATCCTAACAGACTAAATTTTTCAGAAACTTTCTGGATTACTTTTTTGCCACACCGATGATAATATAGTGCCAATGTTTAGGAACGACTTTATTTAGAACTTTATTGTCTAAACTCCCTAAAAATTTTCTTTGAGATTCATTCCTGCCAAACGTAGCGAGGAAGCTTAATGTTGTATAATTAACATTTGAAAATGCTGACAGATACTCGGTCATTTCGTTGACAGTAACATAGCCCCAAGCATTTCCCCAAGTAACATAATTTTTTCTGAGAAATTTATGCAATGGCGATGCAACCAAATTTTCTGCAAACCAAAATTCACCATCCTCTTTTAATGAATGAAAAATCTGATTAATCGCCTTTTTTTGTGCTGATTTATTTGAATTATAACCAATACCACCTAATACTGATTTAAGCATAACAATATCAAAATGGTTTCTATATTTAATATCTAATGCACTTAATTTACCATATCGAATTCTGTTTTCTATATTATAACGCTTATGTTTCTCCTGTGCCTTTGGAGTAGGGCCATTTAGATCCGTACATAAAACATTACCTCCATTTAATGCTGCCCACAGTGATAATCCACCATTTCGGCTTCCTAAATAAATATATGGACACCTACTTGAATCGAGTCGGTGTCCATATATTTATTTAAAACGTAGGCAGAAATCTGTTTATTGGTACCATTTTGATAATTTATCTTTAGAAGAGGGTGAAATACTTTATTTATTGAAGTCTACGAATCTACTTATGATTTTAACTATCAAGTGGTCATCCAATTGGATTACTGCGTGTACACTTAAAAATTTAGTAGTCAAGGGAATAAGTGGAATTATACTAAACTGCATTCCAAAAGATCTTGGGAAATATGTATGCTATACTCAAATTTTTAATCTAAATATTGGTTTTATTCAGCAATGGGCTAAAGAAGGTTAAAGATTGATGGGGCTGGTGCTAACGAAATAAAAGCGTATATATGGGGTTATAATTACTATGGTTCATAAGGTAAATACATGGTTGATATAAGAGGGGCTGATGGTAGAGACAACAGAATTATGTCTAATTTACCCTCAAAATTAGTAAATTTAAATCTTCTATCTAATATGTACATTCTTCATATGACTTCTGAGGGAAACAATGCTTATCGGTTTACGCAGAGTAGGTAACATATGTAAATTTAATGGTAATTTTGTTATTCCAACAGACTATTATAAGTTAAGGGGTATTCATAAAATATACGTTGACTTTATTGATGACCACTGTCTTATTATTGAGTACACTCCTAGATTTGATAACTGTTGGTCATTTATACAGACACAGTCTTTAAATGCTGTTAGTGGCTATAAGTGGACATTAATTTTGGTATATAATCAAAGAGGAGCTTTTTCTGGTAAAGAATATTTCCATATAGTAAATAATGCAACTTAATCTGTAGTGAAAATTACAGAGTTGCCGGATGAATTAGAATTTAATATTGAAATTACATACACTCAATGGCTTAATTGAAAAATTTAGTAAGCCGGTAATAAAAATTACCGGTAGTATGATTTTTATTGGCACTGAATGTTATTTAAATAAAAATAATTTTCGTTTTTATATTTTACAACAGTGTATATTCCATTATATTTTTTTAAAACGTCATTACAACTTATATCACTTTGATAAGTAGTATTGCTACCTTCAAATTCAAATAGAGGGAAATCTGATTTCTTCAAATACGAAGTTAACCCACCAATACGACTACCAATAATATTCCTAAGAAATGGTATTTTTTGCAAAACTTGATCGGTTATATATGGTGGATATAGGTAACCATTTATGTATGCTTTACCATCAAGATTTAAACTATTATAATCATTATACATAGATCTGATTACTTCTTTCTCATAACTAATATACGCTTTACTTGCATTTATGTAATTTGTCGCTATTGAAAAGAAGAATAATGTTGGCAATAATAATGCAGATATTACAAATGAATTTATATAAATGTTTTTATAATTTTTAAGCGTTATATTTACACCAAAAATCATTATTAATGAATTTATGCCAATCATTATTCGTGGCTCATAAACAGGTTTCTTTAAAAAAAAGAAAATTAAGAATGATGTAAAAAAAGAAAGTATAAAAAATAAAAATAACAGGAGTTGATTTTTTTTGTTTTCTTTTGATTTTGCCCATTGAAAAATAAGAATGATATTTAGAGATATTACTAATGAGAAAATAATAAAAAATTTTTGATTTATTAATGCTGACAAATAATTGCATAAAGAGATTAAGTTGGATAATATTGTTTCAATAAATTCTCCAGAAGATAGAACAACAGGTTCAGCTCTATATTTTGCATAACCACCACCAACAAATAGAGGAGAGATTATAAAATAATATACTGACAATGAAATTCCACCGCATACTACTCTTGTTATATTTACAATAATATTTCTTCTGTTTGAGTGACAAATGTATGAGAGAAAAATAGAGGCGTAAAAAACTGGAATGGCAGCCTGATATGTCATAAGTAGGCATAAGATAGATATTAAAGATACAATGCAGTGTATATATATTTTTGAGTTATCTTTTAAAATAAAAGGGGCTACAGCAAAAAAGATAGATAATCCCATTGTGACAACATCAAATCTATACAGCATGTTTTGAATGTAAAATGGGCTTAGAAATAATAATGAAACTGAAATAATTGTTGATAGCTTTTCTTTTTTTACTATATAAGTACAAATTATTCCGCAAGATATGGCAGAAATTATAATTGATAAAATTTGTGATAATGGAGCTATATCTGTCAATCTATCACCAAAATTTAAGGCTTTTATAACAATATTTGTTAATGGCCTTCCATCCAAGTCCCAGTCAAAATATTGTGATATAACTCTACCATGATCATCTCGATAGTATGTTCCATATAAAAAAATAGGTATCATGTATAGACACAGAATTATGGATGAATTTTTGCAATTCTTAACAAAAGAATTCATTTTATTTCCTTTTTAATAAATATTTTGGTCTTTTTTTACTTTCAGTGTAAATACGTCCGATATATTCGCCTAGGACACCGATACCAATTAATTGTATACCACCTAAAAATAAGATAGATACTAATAGAGATGGATACCCTGGTACTGGATTTCCCCAAATCAATTTATCAAGGATCATCCAAGCGGCATAAATGAGTGCAAAAAAAGCTACGCCAATGCCTATGTAAGTCCATACTCTCAGTGGGAAAGTGGAGAAGCTGGTTATACCTTCTAGGGCGAGGTTCCATAGCTTCCAGCCATTGAATTTAGACTCGCCA
This sequence comes from Photorhabdus kleinii, assembly GCF_025384885.1. Classification (NCBI taxonomy): domain Bacteria; kingdom Pseudomonadati; phylum Pseudomonadota; class Gammaproteobacteria; order Enterobacterales; family Morganellaceae; genus Photorhabdus; species Photorhabdus kleinii. Next base: position 68,073 of record NZ_JAJAFY010000005.1, on the reverse strand, counting down.
GCAGAGCGTTCTGCACGCGTGTACTCTACAATTTTGATATTACCACCAACCCAAGAAAGAATGCCTTTCATGAACAAATTACGCTCCGGTAATTCTTTTATGTTCTCAACTGTGTCGCGAGACATCAGGCGAAAGTCACCAACATTCTCTTCTATTTTTGGGGTGCTGATTTTGTTGTGTAGTTTGTAAAACCACTCTGCTGTTTTGCGTTTTATCCACCCATCTGTAGAGCGGTCAGTTCGTTTGGCGAGAACTACGTCAGCACCTTGCTGCCATTTTTCTATTAGTTGAGGGATAACCTCTATTGGGTCTTGTAGGTCAACGTCAATCGGAATCACTGCGTCACCAGTAGCATGATCTAAACCTGCAAATAATGCCGGTTCTTTACCGAAATTTCTTGTGAAGCTTAAAGGAATAACGAGTTTATCAGAAACAGCTAGAGCATTAATGATGTTCTCTGTTGAGTCTTTACTACCATCATTGATAAATAAAATTTCTATATTATATTTTTTCAGCTCTTCATTTTCCCTGACGGTCTTATAAAAAATTGGTATTGCTTCTTCTTCATTGAAGACAGGCACAATCAATGAAATTTTCATTATTCTTTACCTTTGAATACAAAATATTTTGAGTAAATGAACCCTAAAACTAGGCTAATTGCTGAGAATATTATTAGCGTAGCTATTATAGGTAAATCCATCTTGTCAGATAGGTATCCAGTTAAGAAACTAAGTAACCCCATAAATGAGATGAATGCCATATATCTCTCGCCTGTAGCTCTTACTTTAAATGTAATCCTTGCATTAGTGAAAAAAGAGAATGTTACAGCGATACTAAATCCCGCTAAATTGCTGATAGCTTGGGTTGCATCAAGCAAATGATGTACAACACCAAAAACAGTCCAGTGAATGAGTGTATTAATAGCACCAATAGAAACGTATTTTGTGAACAATTTTATCATGTGTATAAAGTAAAAATTAAACTTTTGTGAGTTTGTTCATTTTTAGAATGGAAGAAGATATCTACTTATACACCTCTTGAGGAATAAGTATATTCGAGAGCTGTTTCCCCTTTATCTTTCTTAAAATTTTTGCGTTTCTCAAAACCTTTGGAGATTAATGATCTTTAAATTTTATAAGAAAAATTAGATGGATACATGCCAAAATCCAGATCATTATTATGTACAATAAAGTCTTTTTCTCTTATTACACCAAGCAAAGTTCCCCAATCCGTCCAGCCAAGAATGTTTTGTTAATACTTTCCACCGCTTCCTGGAATGCATACAAAGCATGCCAGATTGTATTTGTGATATCTCTTATTTTTCTTAATCCCCTCTTTTGAAGAAAAAATTGAAGGAAGTAGGATAAATATGACATATCTGATGAGAGGGTTCTTATCTATATTTACCTTTAGTTTTTTAGATATCATCATTATTAATTTCCATATCCATAGGGATTATTTTTTTGCCAATTCCAACTATCACGCATCATATCGTCTATATTGTGCGTCCCTTGCCAACCAAGGATATCGTGGGCTCTGGATGGATCAGACCAACACTCAGCAATATCCCCGGGACGTCTATCTGTAATTTTATATGGAATATCTTTACCTGATGCTTTTTCAAAAGTATGAAGTAGTTCAAGTACAGAGTAACCAGCACCTGTTCCTAAATTGAAAACTTCATAGGATTGCTGTTTATCCAGATAGTCAATGGCGGCAATATGGCCTTCAGCCAAATCCATCACATGAATATAATCACGAACACCGGTACCGTCTTTGGTTGGATAATCGTTGCCGTAGACTGATAAACATTCCAGACGGCCAATAGCAACCTGAGTGATATAAGGCAATAGGTTATTGGGAATACCGTTAGGATCTTCGCCAATCATACCTGATGGATGAGCACCGACGGGGTTGAAATATCTTAGACTGGTAATTTTGAAACTTGGTTCGGCAGCGGCAAAATCTTTTAGAATTTGCTCAACCATCAGTTTAGAAGTGCCATAAGGGTTAGTTGTACCACCAACTTTAGCATTTTCCGTGAGTGGTACAAATTCAGGATCACCATAAACTGTTGCAGATGAACTGAAAATCAGTTGATGTACACCATTGGCACGCATGGCCTGCAACAGAACTAGGGTACCAGTGACATTGTTTTGATAATATTCAAGAGGCTTTCTGGTGGATTCACCAACGGCTTTTAAACCTGCGAAATGAATCACAGATTCAATGTTATTTTCCTGGAAGATTTTGTTTAGTAAATTTAAGTCAAGTACATCACCTTGATAGAACTTTATTGATTTGCCAGTAAGTTTTTCAACTCTACGAAGAGATTCTGGTGATGAATTGCAAAGATTATCGATAACAACAACATCAGCCCCTCTTTCCAGAAGTGCTAATACTGTATGTGAGCCGATGTAGCCGGCTCCGCCGGTGATTAAGGTTGGCATCTATTATCCTACATGATAAATTTATAGATGTTTAAACTCAGACTGAACAGTGTTAGTAATACCTTGTTCTAAAGAAACAGGGGCTTTGAAGCCAGTTCCTTCAATGCAGTTTGATTTGAATTGTGTGCGAGCACAGAATTTTTTAACACGAATGCTGCTAATAGGAAATTCTTTACCTGTGATTTTAGATAATATATCGAAACAATAACCACTTAAAACACCAATAGTATAAGGTATCTTAATATTAGGTTTTCTTTTATCTAGAGCGTTACATATAATGTTTGTTAGCTCATTCATTGTGAAGTCCGGTTTATCTATATAGTTAAATACATGGCGACCTGAAGAGAATGAGGTAGCGTATTGTAGAAATGCAGCAACATTGTCTACATATGCCATAGATTTTTTATTATTTCCTGTACCGATCATGAGGAAACGACCGGATGCTATTTGTCGGAATAAATTATAAACATTACCTCTATTTTTTTCTCCAAAAACAACAGTTGGGCGAATTGTAACTAAAGTTCTGTCTTTTCCTTTTATCTGCCATGCGTTATATATATATTCGGCTTCGAGTTTTGATTTACCATAATCATTAAATGGATGGAATTCTCCGTCTTCAGCTGTTTCTTTTTCTACAAAACCATATACTGCGACAGATGATGTGAAGATGATGTGTTTAATATTTAATTGTTCTGCGACTGAACAAACGTTTTTAGCCCCGTCAACATTGACGTCATAATAAAGACTAATCGGATGAACATTGTCTTTGTGCTCTGCTGCTAAGTTTATGATTATAGAGGTATCTTTAAGAGATTCTAATAAGGATTCTGGTTTTGTAACATCACCATATTCCCAGTTATCAGGGAAAGCTTCACTCCTTCTTTTATCAATAATTTTGAATTTGATATTTTCTTTTTTTAATTGAGCTGAGAGACGGGTGCCGATAAAACCGGAGCCTCCAATTATTTTGATCATTTTCCATCCTTTTTATTTTCTGACAATTCTATAGAGCTACAATAATAACGTTAAGTATAGTGGCATATTGAGTTTGACCACTTAATAAAAGACGGAACTCTATTGCCCCTAATATTAAAATGATTGAAATAAACGAAAATAATATAAACGTTATATCCCGGAATTACTTTTTCTCATTTGGATATCTTGGATCAAATTACTTATCTAGGACAGGCCCAAATTAATTTCGTCTAAATATTTTTTTTATTAAACCTTGTGACACTTGTTCTTTAGTTAATAATAGAATAAAAGTATAGCTTACAAAAGCATAGATTATACTTATTGCAGTAAATATATATATGTTTACAAAGTATTCCCGTAAGAAATAAATACCAGACATGGGCAAGGAAGCAATAATGTAAATACAAAAGCTTTTATTTAAAAAATTAATTTTAATCCCTTCTATGTAATATATGTAAGCATAAAGAAATAAACACAAAATAGATAATAGTGATATTGTAATTAGTATACTGCTTTGAGCAGTCTGGTGATCTTTTATACACAATTTTATGAGGATATTTATCAAACTGAATGCGATCAATAATCTTATAAAAAATTTTTCTTTATTCAAAGAAAATAAAATTTGGCTACCCAACACTTTCAATAAAGCGAATATCATGATATAGAAAATGAAAGCTTTCATTACAGGGGCGGCACTAGTATATTCAGTTGCACCAAATATATAGAGAACCTCTTTAGATAAAATGAAAACACCGAATAATGATGGTATTATTATCATCATTAATGCGGTAAAAATTCGTTGTATTAACAGAATAAATTCTTCTCGATTAGAATTTGCAAGTATAGATAATCGAGGTAAAGTTACCTGGGTCAAAGTTGAAGAGAAAACAACAATAATTAATATTATTTTTTCAACAAGAGTATAAAATGCAACTTCTTCAATCGATGAATATGCACCTAACATCACCTTATCAAAACTAAAAAAGAAGAATCCAATATCAATGATGAATAATGTTGATAATACTTTTTTGAAGTGTTTCTTTATCAAGTCAAACTTAATGAGTTTTACTGAAAAATAAACGTTTCTCTTATAGAAAATAATATAGTAGAACGAAATAAGCGCATTACTTGCATCGAAGAGTACATTTAGCCAGACATAGATTATATAGTCTTCTTTAGCGTTCACTAATAAATACATCAAAATTAAAGAAAAAGCTCTGCAACACATTGTTTTTAATGATATAAACTTATATTCTTCATAGGCTTCATTGACCCATTCAATATCAAAGGCTAGAAGTAACAATTTAGCGATAAGTATAAGAGAAATTATGTAAGTCTTTTGGTCTGTTATAAAGTAGAAAATAATAAAGCAGTATATGATCAAAGAGAATAAAATGGTAAATATATTTATCAAATATATATTTGAGAATAACTCCGATGCTTTGTTTTTTTCGGCTCTTACTTTCCCAAGTTCTCTTATAGCATAATAATAGATGCCTAATACTGCTATTGAATTTATGTATGCATAAATACTTTCAGCATAATTAACAGAACCAATATTATCGGGAGATAATGTACGATATACATAAGGTATAATTAACGCAGGCAGAGTAAATCTGAATAGATTTAAAGTCAGTTTATATATACTATTAACAGTGATTGATTTTGGCATTTTTAATTATAATTCATTAATTTTATAATTATTTTTTTGAAAATACGAATGGCATTTCTTACTAATGAAACAATATCTTTATTAATGATTTTTAAATCAGTAATCTCTATTTCATTGGCAAAGTTGTATGTATGCATTGCAATTGTATTTTTAGGTAAATCAAATTTAGATATAAGTTCTTCACGATATTCATTTTCAGATAATTGATTAATCTTCATCACGTTAACTTTATAACCATATCGACGGGAACAGTCTTGTGATACTCGGTATAAGTTGCCTGTTTTATTCATATAAATGGAACCTGCATTACGCGCTAAAGCAACGTCATGAACAGCAGGAATATTAGAAAGGCGCTGAAATGATTTTGTTAATGGATCTTCACTTGTAAATATGGTCAATTCATCTCCATAAGAAGCACCGCAAACTTTCTCACTAGTAAGTAAGTACCACATCTTTCCATTTTTGATCAAAACTGTATCAACAGCTTTTATATTATTAATAAGTGTTTTTACTTTATCCCACTTATATGGAAATTTAGTACATTTATAAAGATCTATTGTATGATTTTCTGATGATTCAGGAATCATGTATAATTCGAAGTTAATCTTAAATATATAGGGAAAAGAAAGATGATAATCTTCATCAATAGCTTTCTTAATATTTATGATTTTATTTTTTTCTGTATTTAACTCACCAACAGCAATATATCCTTGGTCGATATCGTAATTTAAGCTCTCATAAAACACATAGTACTTATTATCATGATAATAAATAAAAGGATCTGCCATTAATTCATTTCTTTTAAACTCAATGAATTTCCAGTCTTTATCACCAATTTTACGATATGCTATAATCCATTGGTTTGGCATAAGAAACTTAACAAAGATATTTTTTACGACTAAGCAAAAATAGTATAGGAAATACTCTATAAATATTATGCGCTTAGGGTTGACAATCTTGGCTTTTTGATTAAATCTCTTTTCAAATAAAGCAATTTTTTCGTTGATAAGCTTTTTATTTTTTGCAAATGAAATTCTATTTGGCAATAAAGATGATTTTATAATACGTCCGTCGGAAAATGAAAATTCCAACGTTAATTTATTGTAAAACAAACATGAGTTTACTACTTCATAATCAATGGATTTACCACTACCAATTTTTACAGAAATCAAAGTCTACTCCAAATTTGTATTACATTAAAAAATTTTCTTTTTGGCTTAATATAAATATTGTGTTTAAGAAAGTTAATATTATTCTAATAGAATCTGAATATAAACGAAAACATTTAGTAATAAATATTTTCTTAACTGAAGGATTTTTTATTATACTGGGATTAACTATTTTATCTTATTTTTAATTTTATATAAGAACATTGATAATTTACCCTTCAAACTTAAAGGTGAATTTCCTTCATACTCTGTTACTAGAACACCGCCAAATTTAGATTTGAATGAATCGATATTTTTCTTATTGTTATCTTTTTCGGATAAAGAAATACCACCTAAATCAAATAGTTTATAGCCGTTTTCTTTAAAATGTGATATGGCTTTAAAACACAAAGCTCTATTTGTTCTTCCTATAAGGTTTCTCTCTTGATTATCATCGCCTCGGATTGAGATTGAACATTTTAATCTTGCACGGATATTATCACAGTAATAGATGTTGAAAACTAGAATATTACCATCTTTTATACCTTGAAAAAATGTAAGATTATTTATATTTCGGATAAGGCTATCTTCAAGTTCTGATATATTAGTATTAAGATTTTTCATACGATCAAAATCTCTAAACATAGTAATGAATAATTCAATATCTTCGTTGGAAACTTTATTCTTGATAACGTATTCTATATCATCATTTTTTATGTTTCTATTTATTTCATTACGAGTGTTTTTAGCAAAATCTGAGTAGATTTCATCAATATTTTTTTCTAAGTCTATTTGTAAGGTATGAAATTCTTGTAAGTTTGGTAATTTTTCATTAACTTGGTAACATTTTAGAATGTCATATTTTTTATTTTTATTATCATTATAAATTTTTTGTATATCTGAAGCATAATGAATTTCTAGAATCTTCAGACTATTTCGAGTATAACTGCAACTGAACATGATTTAGCCTATTTGATATGATTTTGTTAACAATAAATAGGGTTGTGAAAAAAAATATAAGCTCTAAAATAAATATATTGTGAGTTTCCTACCATATTTGCATTTTTCGTTGATTGGGGAAGCTGCATATAGCTAGTCTTCCAGATGTTCATTTTGCCAGAAGACTCTTCACGCAATGTATTGAGCGATATAATTTTGATTAACAAATCCATCTTAAACTGCTAGCAATAAAAGCTATTTTCTTCACTTACCCTATAAAGATCCATGAAAAGGTCATTGCGTCTTATATTAGGAGAATATGTTTTTACCAAATTGGGAGTCATAATTTCCTATTCAACATCGTTTTTTAGTAGTTTAAGACAGATATCATCTACTCCTTAGTAAGGAATATATCTTACAAAGTAAGGATGATGGTATCAATCGTATACATGCTCTAAGCGAAAAGTATGTGATTGTGCTAAATTTGTTACCAATATTCAAACTCAATAACTTTTGCAGCATGTTCATTTCTGACTTGAAATATACGATCCCCCTTCTCCTTTTGAGCATATTGTTACCTGTACGGGCCAATACAAGAACTTTATCTAAATTTTCTAATTTGAAACCTCTTGCATATAGCCTTACCCAGAGGTAGTAATCTTCCATATAGGTCAAGTGCTGGTATCCGCCAACGTCAAGAATATGCTCTCTCCGGAAGCAACTCGTCATATGGTTGATGGGGTTACGCCTATTTATAATTGAATCTATTTTATTCCCAATTGGTACTCGTCTATATACTTTGATATTTACAGGATTTTTATCAAACTCAGCAATATGACATCCACAAACTGTTACATTTGGATTATCTTGCATATAAGTGTATTGAACTGCAAACCTATCAGGCTTATTGATATCGTCCGTATCGACCCGCATGACCAAGCCATTAGAGCATGCATGTAGTCCTTTGTTTAGTGCGATACCTAACCCTTGGTTTTGCTCAAGAACAACATCTTTTATCGGTAGCTTACTACGCCACTTTTCAATAATTTCGTATAATTCTTTAGTCAGTTTGCCATCTTGAACAATGACAATCTCATTTGATTGATAAGTTTGTTCATAAACACTATGAAGAGCTTGATCAAAAAAAGATGGCTGTTCTTGATGATAAACAGACATTAGTACTGAAAAATTATACATTCATAATACCTTTTTTCGTGATAAATAATTGCGGGCTAAACGATAAAGCATATAGTAAATAATTAAGATTGCTAAAGTTCCGGTATAATCTATTTTTATAATAGCCTCGGAACTGCTTGTAAATCCTGAGTAGCCAATAAAGAATACAACAAGCAATACATATGCAATAAATAATGCATTTCTATATTTACTTAAAGATGTTGAGTTCTTAATTAAGTTAGCACTGACTCGAAGTATTGAATCAAATGAATTGATAACAAAAAGTAAACCAACAATAGACATTAAAACTAAATACATTTCTGGGATAACAAAATTATTTAAAGTAAAAATATATAAAACGGTAAACCATATAGCCAGTAGAATTGTTGGAACAATAATCATGATCAAAAATAGCTTTAGTGGTTTCATTCCTTTAGGTACAAAGGTGGCAACAAATTTACCAATCATTAAACTCCATGAGAACCACCAAAACATATAAAACTGATGGTAATCGTTGATAGGAATAACAAATCGAGGAATATTTTTAATATAACCAGTTATTCCATTACCCAATGTAGTCAAAAAGAAAAATAATGAGTGTTGCTCTACGTTAAGATCAAGTCCCCAAAAAATGAGCGCACCGAAAAGCAGTATCGATAGATAACTTAATATTTTGATAAATTTGATTTTAAGGGCTGATAGTGCTGACAATGATAAAATACCAACAGTGAAAATAACAATGTTCTCGTGTGTGAAAATACTATCATATTTATTAACAACGAAGGCTGGTAAGTAATGTTTGAAAAATACTACAAACAGGTTGGCAGTAAAAGCACAAGTTAATAACATCAACAATGCAAGGATAAATTTGATTACATTATTTTCAAATATTTTAACCTTAGGTTCTAAATAGGCGAAATAGAAAGTTGTAATGAAATAGAAAATCCAAACAGCTCCGCCCCAAAAACCTATTTCAAGAGAAAGAGGATTAATTCCTAAATATTTTGGCTCTGTATAATTCTTATATTCCATTAATGGAAACATGATAAGACCAATATCTAGGCCTGATGTAAAAAGAATACAAAGAAATACTATTTGTGAAACTGGCATTGCCGATGATATTTCTTTTTCGTTGTATATGACACTTCTATATTTTATTAGTATTAATATTGCTAATAATAATACCAATATACACGCTACATTCAAATTTGTAGCTAATAATGATTCTATCACTTATAGTCTAATCCCGATAGGAGTTTATTCCAGATAATTAATTCACACGCTTAGATGCTAGATTATAGACGGATACTGATGGCGCCTGAGAGAGTTATGAATGTAGGAAGCAGATGTTCCATTTTTGCCCAAAATTCTCCGGGAATTAACTATTGATTATAAGGTATCTTTTTCATAATTAAATAAAGTTATGACTAAGAATATATTTATAGACAGTTCCTATTGAGATAGGTTTTAGAGCTCTTTCAATTTTTTTTTAAAATAATCAAATTTATTTATATAATTTGAGAGAATATTTTTATCATATTTGTCAGGATGTTTATGGTACCAATTTATCCAAACTTGGCATTGAAACATTACAAGAAGGCTTATAAATTTAAGATCGAATTCATTATGATTTAAATCAGAAAAATCAATAACTTCATTGACAATACATGAGGCTATATCCATTTCAAAAGGTGCTAAGTCAGCATATTCCCAATCGATGAATTTGATACCATTTTCTGTTTTAATTATATTTTCTCGCACGAGATCATTATGCGACCAGCACCATGCTCTTCCTGCTTTGAAAATAGATTCATAAAAGTTGAACTCTTTTAAAAAGGTGTCGTTTTTTTTGTCAAGATATTTCATTAAAGTAGGGAAGGGCTCTGTTATTTCTTTTTTTATTTTTGGTGCTGTTAAGAAATTCTTATTCGATTTTCTTTTTTCTTGGAAATATTCAATAAGTTCTTTGCTTGTCACATGACCAACTATTCCTTCAATGTACTTATAAAGAGCAAAGGTTCCACCTAGAATGATACAATCATGTCTTAAAGAAAACGATTCAATACTTGATGCTTGCAAATATTTAAGTACATATTTTTTGTGAGAATTTGATGATGATATTTTCCAAGTCATATTGGAAATGCCACCATGAAGAGGCTCAACAATAAAATCATTACCGATAATATCATTTAATTTCGAGATACATGATGTTGTAGATTCTATCGGATCTCTTCCAATAAACTTCATGATTGAAAGATCTTTACCACCCTTGTAATAATCAATTTCACCAGCATCATCTTCACCTTGAACGTGTAAAGTAATACTGAAAAAATCATAGAATTGTTTATTAGTAAAAAGTGGTGCTGTAATCACTTTATCAACAAAATCTAGAGACTTGATCATCATTATGCGTTGTTCATAAGGTATAACAGGTTTCCTTTTATAAGCTTGAGTATCTTCGTCTGTGGCAACACCCACAATCAAAATAGCATTATCATCGCTTTGAGCTTTAGCTGATTTCAAAGCTCTAACATGGCTAGCATGTAATAAATCGAAAACACCAGATGTATAGATAACATTTCTCATAATTACATCTTCAATTACTTATGTGGAAAGTTATAACAAAACTCAGCAAGTTCCTTTTCAATAAAACTGATTTCAGAATTATATTCAGGATATTTGATTTTTAAGTTTGTATTGTTTATTGATATTTTTGGATCGAAGTATTTATGTTTATTAGTATGTTTGCTACTTTCAATACAGCAAAATTTACATACTTGTTGTACTGTTTCATCATATTTATAGATGAAATCTTCAAAAGATAATCGAAAGATTCTTTCGCTATCTTCTTGCTCAAATTTTTGATGTTCTCTGAGAATTTTAAACCAATTAATGTAGTTGTGAATATTTCCAGTCGGAATCCATTTTTCATCCCAAAGACATTTATTTAAAAGATATAAATCACGAGGATCACGATCAATAATGATAACTTTTAAATCATCAAAATATTTTAAATAGTGGTTAGTATCATTAGGTGGGATAAGTTGATCAAATATTACATATTCTTTCGAATCATAATTCGATGCATTAATTAAATTTCTCAAATACTTGCGGGTTTCAATATAAAAATTTTCTCTTGGATAAGAGTAATACATATTCTTGTTAAAAATTTTACTGTAGATTTTGGCACTACCTTCGTTTATTCCTAGAATTTTTTTCTGGTAGAATCTTTCAAGATAATATATAAACTTTCCAAAAGGTTTTTCATCAATGATATCTTGATGCCAAAAACCGTTCCACTCTATATCTATAATATTTCTTAAATATTCATCTGTAATTTCTTTAAATTTCTTATTAAAAAAGCGCTCATATGAATAAACATTACTTTTACTCAGAAAATCTACATATTTTATATAATTATTGATATGATAACTTGTAGTTAGGCGATTATTATTTTGGACAATACCATAGTCTAAATCTCTAAGTCCATGAGGATCTTGTAAAAACCTAAATTCAAAATTCCCGAATGAGTAAACATTAGAAAACTCTTTCAGTAAATCTGAAACAACACTTGAACCTGTACCGCCATAGCCAGTACATGTGATTACTTTTGGTCCTAACATTTATTTATTGGCTCCAGATATGGCTTTTACGATATCAAAGACATTGTGAACTGATTCTTCAAGTTCTTGTAATTTTTCAGGTGTAATAAATGATAATTCATTTTTAATCTGAGTTGTTGAAATGTCTTTAGTTCGTTCTAAATAAACAACTTCGCATATATCGTTCAAATCATCAAAATGACCTTTCCAATCATCTCCCATTCCAAGTATATCTACTTTATTGCTAATGATATCTACTCTTTTTTGTTCCCATGTATTTTCGGGAAGAACCATATCAACATATTTACAGGCTTCAACAATTTCTTTACGTTCTTCATAGGAAAAAAATGATTTTTTTCCCTTAAGTCGATTAAAATCATCAGTGGAAATTACAACGATTAAATAATCGCCAAGGGATTTTAATCGCTTCAAAAGGCGAATATGCCCTACATGAAAAAGATCAAATGTTCCATATGTTATAACTTTTTTCATGTTTTTTCCTTATGAAGTAATATTTCCTAAGAATTGATCGGTGAACCAAAATCGATTTAATAAATAATAAAAATATAGGAACGTGTAACTAGCAAATAACATACTGAATATTAATTTTTGTTTTATATATGAAGATATATATATATATATGATTGGAATTATATATTGCAACATAATATAGTTCCTGATAGCTATTTCTCTATTAAAAGATAGACAAATAGATAGTGATAATATTAACCCATATAACTTTAATAAATCTATATATACTTTATTTTTTACCTTATTTTTATAAAAACATAGAAATATTAATAAATGAGAGGAATATAAAAAAATGTACATATATATAGTTGATGTTGAGCGGCGTTCGTTGAAATATATATGTCGAGCTAATGTTTTCTGTATTATATAATAATCTCCAAATTTATCTACAATAAATTGACCAAAACCACTAAAGAATAATAGTAATGAAATAATAAAAATGGAAAATACTAATTTAATATTGATAAATCTGGAGAAAATTAATAATAATAAAAAAATAGCATTTGAACTATGAATGAGTATAGATGATATGAATAGAAGGCATGAAAGAAAATTTGCTTTTTCCTTTTTTAAATAAATACCGAGACCTAGTAAATAAAATGAGAAACCAAAAGCTTGCCTAAAATAATTAATTGTTCCTGTAAGCATTCCTTGGCTAAATAAAACAGTCCATATAAATATAATTATATGGGTTTTTATATTTTTTCCAAATATTGAATAAGCAAAAAATATATTTACCCCATAAATCAATGATAAAGTTAGTAAATATTTAGTTGGATCACTAGTAAACATTTTTACTGAAAATGTTATTACTGTGAATAATGGCTCGAAATTCCAATTGTTATAAAGAAAGTTTTCTACATACGCTTTAGTATCAGAACCAATTGAATAATCACGAAGTCCAAATAATGTTACGTATACGATAGTCAGAAATAAGGCGATAAAATTAGAAAAAAACTCATTTTTCACCATTGTTGTAAAAATGGCGATTAATAAGAAAATTAAGGACAAGCTTAATAAAAGAGTTGAACTATATTCAGATATCATCGCTAAAAATACTGTCCCAGTTTTTCGCTATATATGATATTTCAAAGTTGTTAGCTTCTAAATAACCTTGTTTTATAATTCTATTTCTTAAACTTTCATCACTAATTAAAAGATCAATCTTATCAGCTAAATCCTGTACGTTTGAGATATCGACTAATAAACCATTTACCATATCATTAATTAATTTTCTTCCACCAGTTGTTTTTGTTGAAATGACAGCACATCCTTGAGATTTGGCTTCAATTATACTTAATGGCATTCCTTCAAATAGAGAAGGTAATACACTTATTGTTGCTCTTCTAAGGTATTTCGTTATATTATTTGTTGGCTCATAAAATAAAATATTTTTCAATTCTAGTTTTTGAGCTAGCGATATAAATCTTTCTTTATCAGCTCCATCACCAATAATCTCTAATTTCCAGTCATTATGTTTGGGTTCAATTATTTTCCAAGCTCTTATTAAATCGTCAACCCCTTTCTCTTTGGTTACACGTCCAATAAAAGTTACAACTTTAGTGTACTCACCAATTTCTTTTATATAAGTTGGGATTGAACATGGATTAGAGATGAATGTTATTTTTTCATTTTTTACAACATCTGGTGTAGTATCGGTATTTTTGAATAGACAAACTACATCATCAAATACATCAAAAATCATACTTACTCGATGCTTAGTAGCATGACGGGACATATAAAAGTTTTCGAACTCATTATTTCCACCATGAGAAAAATAAACAAGCTTAATGCCTTTAAAAAAACCCAATTTTCGCCAGAAATAGATAGGTTCTATATAAGCTGATTTATTAACAATTAGGTATGAGTCTTTTGCTTCTTTTAAAATAGGAAGAATTAGAAATAAATTTATAGGTAAAGCTAATATTTTATTCTTAAAGATATATTTTTTTATTTTGAAATTTATATTTTGATCTAAGTCAAAATATGACTTGCCCGGAATAACTGATAATATTTTACAATCAAATCCTATCCCGGAAAAATAATTGGCCCATGAGCTAATTACTCTAACGACGCCACCTGCGCCAACCATACTTTCAGTCAAAAATACTAGCTTTTTAGTCATAATTTTTATTGTTTAATCTAAATTATCAATGATAAAATTGTGTATTCTTTGGCAATTTCCATATTTCACTTCGTTGAAATAACTATTAATTTTATGTCTTTCAGCTTTATAATAAGTTTCGATATATAGCAGTTTAGATATTTCAGAAATAAATTCATTCTGGCTCGTTGGTTTTGGTCCAGGTGTAACAGTTTGATAATCAAAATTTAAGCCTACATTATTCTCATATACTTTTAAGTCATAAGGTAAGAATAAAATAGGCTTATTTAATATTAGAAAATCAAAATAAATGCTTGAATAGTCTGTTATTAGTAGATCAAAGCCTGCTATAACATCCATAACTTCATTACAAATATTGGATGAGAAATCTCTTATCCAATTTGAATTTTTTACCTCTATATTTTGTAAGTGATGAGGCCTTAAACAAAGTAAGATCTTATTTTTTTCTAGGTATTCTTCAAGTTCATCTTGATTAAAATCTGAAAATGGGAAAAATTTTGTGTCTTCTCCAATCCAATCATCACCATAAATTCCTGCTCTCCATGTTGGTGCATATAAAATGGTTTTCTTATATTTGGGTAAGTCAGCGATATAATCACTGATTGAATGGTGGTTTTCAAATAATGCATCATTTCTGGGTTGCCCTAATGGTTTTATTTTTTCTTTAGTGATTAAGAAACTTTTAGAATAAACTGATGATAAATTTGAGCTTGTCGCAGAAAATAAATTGTAGTGTTTCGCGAACATTTTGAGAGTTAAAAAAATTCTTAATTTTTGTAAACCTGAGTATCCCATAATACCTACTTTTTTCAGCGGGATGCCATGCCATAAATTAATTAGAATTCTGGTCTTATGTCTAAATGGTGTTTTAAGAGGGAAACCACCATCAGTAACCCAGACTTTTGCATTTGATATTATTATTATATCTTTTATCTTTTTAGTTGTTATGAACTTATCACCATACTTTTGGATAAGTTCTTTTCTCAATTTATCATTGTTTATAATATATCTGACGTCAAGAATATTCTCTTTGAGTGAATATTCAAATAATGCTTTAGAATTGAATTTAATATTGTTTTTATCAAACGTAAAAATTACTAATTCTTTTTTTGGGCGATATAATAGAGGTAAAAGAAAGCAAAGGAGGTAATTAAATAAATATTTCATTGTAAATACGAATATACATTGTTAATGGGTATGCTGTCAGTACATATTTTCTATGGAGGATTTGACTATTATTTCTTGGTATTTAGGTGTGATAAATACATTGTTTTAATTTTAAACCAAAGTGATTTTTTATTGATGGTAAAGCTACCGCACTAGGTTTTTGGCTCCCAGAGTGCCTGTAATATTCGGAAATCTTATCTATTGCACTGATTTCTCAATACTTTTGTCTGTCTTAACAAAAAGTAATGGGGGATAAGATTTTGTAACTAGTTGGGGGGAGATTAGACTGTAAACTTATCTGGGTCAAGCTTAACAGCCAACTTGTTTAACTAATTGGTAGAATACAGTTCGTTGAAATCTGTATTACTGCTCATGGAATGGCGGTTAGATCTTACCAACAACGTATTATGATGCCTTGCTTTTCAACAGGTTTCCTTCTATTCCATTCGCCTAGGGATGTAGCAGTATTTCCGTGATATCCATTCGGTAGTAAAGCTTAATTGTGACATCATGCTTATTTAGCATTGTGATTGGTGAGATAACGATGTTCCTATTCTTCAACCCAAAATCTTTGAAGGTATAGGTAAATCCAGCGGTGATTGTTGTTTAAAAGTGAGGGAAGGAGAGAGTGGTTGGTGTAGGTTCGAGAATACTTGGCGATATATTATTGATGGCCAACAGAGCCTTAGTGATTTTCTTTAACTATAGCATTAAAACAAACTTAAACTTGCTGTGAATAGAATCACATTCATTTAAGCGTTAAGATCAGTTTTTTGATGTTAAGTGGATTTACAGCAGTCAGGAATGAGCCAGCGGAGACGCCTACACATAGGAGCAATAGCTTGATAGAGATGGGTTCATCTACCAGCAAATAAGCAAAGATGACCGCCCAGATAGCGTAAGTGATGTTTAAACTCATAGCACGGATGGGTTGAAGCATGCTGATTGCTTTGTAGTAGAAGAGGTACGATAGTGTAGCGACCAGAGAAGTGAAGAATAATAGGGAGTATAATTCTATATTTGAGAAGATATGTGCAGCACCAGGAAAAGAGTGAATGAATAATACGATGATGATTAAGTAACCCACCGAGGATGATAATTGTCTTATAAAATAAGCGATATCAGCAGGTATATCTTTATTCATGCCATAAGAGCTGATAACAACTTCAGAACTCCAGCCTAGTGCGCATATGAAAGCGAAAAGAAAGCCTATCCAGCCAGATATTGTCTGAGTGGATGCTGAGTAACCTAGTATCATAGTAGATACAACGGCTAATATTAATCCCAATATTCCGATAAGGTGAATACGATCTTTAAGTAGAAAAAAAGAAATGAGTGCGCCAATAGCAGGATAAGTGGCTGAAATGGTTGCTGTGTAGCTAATACCAATGTATTGAATAGCTAAGATATAACAAGACATGCCCATTGGGCCGCCAAATATAGCCGCTAGTATGATTATTCCATTTTTCTTGTTTTTGGGGATAAGGCATATCTCTTGGTATTTTCCTTTAACTATAAGATATATAAACATATATCCGCATGAAATCATATCATTCAGGAAAGCGAGTACAATGGGAATGAAAAAGTAAGAGGAAAGAGCAGTGTTTTTTAATAATAATGCGAAAAGTACGCCGCTTAGCCCCCAGAAAACACCAGAGGATAATCCATAGGCATTAGCTGTTACTTTACGGCTTGTGAACATAGCTATTTGGGTACTTTTTCATAAATTTATAGGCTCATATTAAGAGGCTAGCTTCATAATTTCCAGATGTTTAATCATTCTCCTTTGTTGAAGGAAGAAATGAAGGAAGTATAATGCATATGATATATACCCGTCATCTTTCAAGTTGCCTCTTTGTTGGCTGCACTCGCTCACCCCGGTCACATCGTTATCTATGCTCCCGGGGATTCACTCCCTTGCCGTCGCGATGCATCTTGAAATCCATTGGGTATATCTAATAATGAGGTTTTTGTTAGCTTGTTATTTTAATTTTCGAATTATATGATTTTTAATTGCTCATGTGTTAAAAATTTCATGGGCTTATTATTTGTCCAGCAGGCTAATGTCGGTGATATGATTTTCAGCCAGCTTCATGACATGAATGTATTTATAGATATTATTTTAAAAGGTCGTAAATATAATCTTTAGGATGAAAGTCAATAGGAGCATTGATAAGGATCTTCCTAATATTTTCGAAATCATAATTTTCACAAGATGTTTTTAGGTCATTTAATAGTGGATTTAATTTATCCCAGGTCAGAAAAATTTCATTGGCGGTCATGATTCTCGGGTGGTTGGTGCCAGAGACATTATCACCAATTAATAACTCTTCATAAAGTTTTTCACCGGGTCTTAATCCGGTAATTTTGATTTCGATATCGCCATGAGGATTAGTTTCATCTTTCACTGTCAGTCCAGAAAGATGGATCATTTTCCGGGCGAGATCATAAATTTTTACTGATTCTCCCATGTCCAGAACAAAAACATCGCCATTATTGCCCAGTGCCCCTGCCTGGATGACTAATTGGGCGGCTTCTGGGATCGTCATGAAGTAACGGGTAATTTCTTTGTGGGTGAGGGTGATTGGCCCACCACTTCTTATCTGTTTTTCGAACAGGGGAACAACGGAACCGGATGAGCCAAGGACGTTGCCAAAGCGAACCATTGAGAATTTTGTATGGCTGTTCTCTTTAGCGAATGCTTGTAATATCAGTTCTGCAAATCTTTTTGTTGCGCCCATTGTGTTTGTCGGGCGGACGGCTTTGTCGGTAGAGATTAATACAAATTTGTCAACTTTTTGGTTAATTGCTGCTTTAGCAAGTGAGAGGGTACCAAAAATGTTGTTATTAATGCCCTCTATGGTATTCATTTCTACCAGAGGAACATGTTTATATGCCGCAGCATGGTATATGGTATTAATGTTAAATTTATTGATTATCCTATTTATTTTGTCTGAATCTTTTATGTCGCCTAAAATTGCAGTAATGGTTATATTTAGATCTCTGTCTGCATTTATCTTTTGTAACTCTTTTTCTATTGAATAAAGGCAATATTCGGTTAATTCAAATAAGACTAGTTGAGAGGGTGACTGAGTAATGATTTGTCTGCATAACTCTGATCCGATGGAACCACCGGCACCGGTAATAAGAACGTTTTTGTTTTTGATGTTTTTACTGAGTAAACTTTGTAATGGGTTTACTTGTTCTCTTCCTAGTAGGTCGTTAATGGAAACGCGTTTCAGTGAGTTTATTTGAGCTTTTCCTTCAACCAGATCATTGAAACTTGGAATGGTGAGGATTTCACAATGTTCTTTTTGAAGTCTTTCAAGTATTTTTTTTCTATTAGATATTGATGCACTGGGTATGGCTAATAGTATTTTCTTTATATGATATTTTTCTACTAAGATTGTTATTTTTTCTGGAGCGAAGACATAAACCCCATGAATTGATAAATTATGTAATTTAGTATTGTCATCAATAAAAGCAATCGGGTTGAATTCTCTATGTTCTCTTAATATGGGTAAGAGTTGCCGACCAGATTCTCCTGCTCCATATATAATAACAGGCGCGCCTTTATATTTTAGTAAGTTACGTAGCGTTCTATAGACAAATCTTGTGCCGCAGAGTGAGATAACTAAAAATGAAAAATAGATAATTGGTACCGTTCTGGGTAAAAATGCTTGCTGGTATAAGGAAATTGCAGTCAATAGTAGAGTAGATAGAAATGAACCAATAATGGCCCATTTCAATATACTCATATTAACATATTTTAATATCGATCGATAAAAGCCAATTCTTAAGAAAATAAATAACGTGAGAGGTATGGCGAATATAATGGTTAACCAATGTTGTAAGCTATAGATGGGCACTTCTCTATCAAGGCGTAGCCACATACTTAGCCAGTATGAAATAATGATAATAAATATGTCTACAATCAGAAGAATGATGGTTTTGATTAATCTGTCTTGGTTAAAAAACATTTTTTTGTTTATCATTGTTAATTACCTAAAAACTACTTTGTAAATGGTTTTAAAGATAATCTTCAGGTCATAGAAAAATGACTTTTTATCTATATATTCTAAGTAGTATTTGGCTTTTATCGGCATAATAATGTCGATATAGGCTTGATGAGGATCTTTATATTGACTCAATATCTGATTTTCATCGATCATTTCTATGGAAGCCAAATCTGTTATGCCGGGTTTTAGCGATAATATTTTGTTTCTGACATCATCTGGATATTTGTCCATAAATTGTGGTACTTCGGGTCTTGGGCCGACTAAGCTCATTTTGCCGCGAACAACATCAATGAGTTGCGCTAATTCATCAATTTTATATTTGCGTATGAATTTTCCAGAGTTGGTAATACGGTGATCATTACCTATAGTAAGTTGTCCTTTTTGCTCTGATCCAGTGGTCATGCTCCTAAATTTGTGAATATAAAAATCTTGATTATATTGGCCTACTCGTTTTTGTCGGAAAAAAATAGGCCCTTTCGAATCCATTTTTATCCAGATGGCAATAGTTATTAAGATAGGAAATAATATAATGAGTCCAATAAGAGAAGAAATAAAATCAAATAGCCTTTTTATAGCTAAATAATATGTCATCATTTATGCCAAGATCTCTTTAATTGTGTTGATAACGTAGATTTGGTCTTCTTTTGTCATCTTGGTATATAAAGGAATGGATACAATTCTTTTAAAATTTTCTTCTGCGACTGGGAAGTTATTTTCATCAAGAGAGTAGGTATTTTTCCATATGGGTTGTTTATGCAGTGGGATAAAGTGGACAGAGCAGCCGATATTTTTTTCTGCCATTTTTATGATAAAGTCATCTCTTGATATTTTGGCTTCATTATTTAACCTGATGGTGTATAGATGCCAGGCGTGTTGGCTATTAGGTTCTTTAGGTTTGGTGGGTAAGATAATGGGCAGATCTTTTAGTTCGTCATCATAGAATTTAGCCATCTCCTCTCTTTTATTGTGAAAAGTGTCTATTTTTTGTAATTGATGGATGCCGATAGATGCACAAATATCTGGCATATTATATTTATAGCCCGGCTCAATGACTTCATAATACCAGGCAGGTATTTTAGATTGATATCTATCAAAGGCGTCTTTGCTAATGCCATGGAGGCGCATTATTTTTGCTCTTTTTATGATATCTGGATGTCTGGAGACTAGCATGCCGCCTTCCGCCGTCGTCATGGTTTTATTGGCGTAAAAGCTGAATACAGTGACATCGGTATTTAGGGTGCCAATTTTCTTTCCTTTATATAAAGTCGGAAATGAATGAGCTGCATCTTCAATGACTCGCAGATTAAATTTTTTAGCGATAGTAATGATGGCATCCATATCACAGGATAAACCGGCAAAGTGCACAGGTATAATCGCTTTAGTTTTGGTAGTTA
Source organism: Photorhabdus kleinii (assembly GCF_025384885.1). NCBI lineage: Bacteria > Pseudomonadati > Pseudomonadota > Gammaproteobacteria > Enterobacterales > Morganellaceae > Photorhabdus > Photorhabdus kleinii. The sequence continues at coordinate 46,875 of NZ_JAJAFY010000005.1, read as the reverse complement.
TTGCTTTTTCTATTGCTGTTGGATCAATATTCAGGCTGTCAGGTAAGGAATCAACAAAAATGGGATGAGCCCCCAGATAACGGACAACTTCTGCGGTTGCCGTAAAGGTATAGGTAGGAACAATGACTTCATCACCCGGCTGAATACCAATGGCTTCCAACGCTAAATGCAATCCCGCCGTGGCTGAATTTACCGCAATGGCTTCAACATCAGACTCTAAATATTGGGCAAAATCTTGTTCAAATCTTCTGGTTTTAGGTCCGGTGGTTATCCAGCCCGTTTTAAGTGAGTCAATGACTTCATCAATTTCAGATTGTCCAATTTCAGGTAATGCAAAAGGAAGGAATTTATTATTCATGATTGATGATTGCCTTTATGAAATTGTCTGCTAATACGGAATAAGCGTGATTTTCTAAAGCGTAAATTTTGCCTCGTTGCCCCATTTGGTTTAATTCGTCAGTTGATAACTCACTAAGCCTTAATAAGGCCTGAGCAATGTCTTCTGGTTTGCCTGATTTAACGGTGATACCACAATTCACGTCAGAAACAGGATCATTACCGGCATCAATTGCACATAAAATGGGTTTTCCAGCCATCATATAATCAATAAGTTTATTCGGGCTGATGCCAAATCTGAATAATGATTGTTTTTGTAGTCCTATATAAGCAATGTCAATTTTATTGAGTAATGTGGGTATTTGAGTTTTGGGGATCGGATCAAAGAATATAACGTTATTTGTTCCCAGTGATTGAGATTCTTTTATTAAATTATCCTTTTCAAGTCCCGTGCCGACTAATAAGAATGTCATCGGTTTATCATGAAGAAGTGAAGCGGTTTTGAGCAGTTTTTCTAGCGCATTTGGGCGTCCGTGGGCGCCGCTATAGCATACAATTTTATGCCCTTTATTTTTCTCTGTTACAATAAGTTTTTCTAGTGAACTGTTTAACGGAGTAGGTTGATTTATCCAATCCTCTACAACCACGCCATTAGGGATAATATGTAATTTATTGAGATCTAATCCATGTGCTTTCGTATGTTCTTGTACATTTGGGAGCATGGAAATAACTATATCCGCATATTTATAAGCCGCGTTTTCAGCAAGTTGGCATAATTGAATAAATGGATGTTTAGGTGACATTCCACCTAATTCTATGGGCGAAAGAGGCCATAAATCATGCAGTTCAAAGACCAGTTTTGCATTAGCTTTTTTGGCGAGACGTTTTGCAATCCATATATCCATAGGATATGTACTTGAAGCAATGACAATATCAGGTCGATATTTTTTGATTAAATTATGGCTATCAAGCCAAATTTGTCGTAAAAAAGAGAAGATATTTTTGACTCTGGATAATCCATTTCCGTTATAGCTCGGGGTGGGATACCAGATATATTCTAAGCCGTTAATATTTTCGGTGGTTTTTTTATTATTTATCAGTTTAGGTTGTTTTGTCCGAACATGAGAATAAGAGGCTGCGAGTAAGGTAATATTATGTCCCGATTTAACCCATTCTTGCCCTAAATGATATGGACGAAACTCCATACCTAGGTCCGGCGAACCCGCATAATGGTTTATATAGACGATATTCATAGTAATTTTTCTAATTCGTCAGCAATGCGTGTTGCAGCGATACCACCACCATACATGGATTGAACCGAGCTTATATCAATACCCATCATGTCATGAACTGATTGGGTTATTTTGTTACTTTCAGCCTCTGAGAGTTTATTCACGTCTGCTGCAATTAATTCTACCCATTCAGTTTGATCCCTCACGGTGACACATGGTTTCCGGAAGAAGAAAGCCTCTTTTTGGAGTCCACCGCTATCGGTAATAATCAGGGCGGTGTTTTTGAGTAGCCAGATCATCTCTAAATATCCCACTGGCTCAATTAAATGGACATCTAACTGTAAGCCGTATTGTGCTAACACTTTTTTAGTCCTTGGATGAATCGGCATGACAACAGTAACAATCCTTCTATGTATGTCGTTTAAGGCGTTCACTATTTCAGTTAAACGTTCCTGATTATCGGTATTTTCAGCACGATGGAGGGTAGTTAATATGAAGTTTTGTATGGAATCCAGTCCATTGGGTTTTTTGGCTGTTTGGCTGAAATATAAAGCGGCATCTTCCATGACATCACCGACTTTTCTGATATGAACGGGCTTTGAATTGAAGCCTTCTTTTTGTAGATTATTGACGGCGGTGTCTGTTGGACAGAAGAGAATTGAGCTGACATTATCGGTTAATATTCTATTGATCTCTTCGGGCATTTGCATATTAAAACTGCGTAGACCGGCTTCAACATGGATAATGGGAATATGTAATTTAGATGCGGCTAATGCGCCCGCTAAAGTCGAGTTTGTATCACCATATACCATAACGGCATCCGGTTTTTCTGTGATAAGGACTTTTTCAACTTCGATTAACATCTTTCCGGTCATTTCACCGTGCGAGCCGCCATGAATATTGAGTGTGTAATCCGGTTTGGGAATGGCTAATTCATTAAAAAATATATCAGACATATTACTATCAAAATGTTGACCGGTATGAATGATAATTTCTTTAAATTTATTATGATTTTTTAAAGCGCGAGATACCGGGCTGGCTTTAATGAATTGCGGTCTGGCGCCTAATACGGTAATAATTTTTTTCATATCGATTAACGTCCAATTTGTTGATAAAATTTGGTTAGTTTATTTTGTTCAATATCCCAATTGTATTTTTCATTGACTGCCAAGAGACCACTGTTACCCATTTCTTCTGCTATATCAGGGTTATTTGATAAGTAATCTATCGCATCAGCTATTTGCTTAGGGTTTAATGGGTCGACACAAATGCCACAATGGTTTTTTACAACAATATCTTTCCATAATGTGAAGTTTGAAGCGATAACAGGGATGCCGGCACTCATATATTCGAATATTTTATTGGGTTGGGCATCAATATGATTGGGGAGAGGGTGATATAGAACGATACCCGCAATAGATTTAGATAAAAGTTCCTTGGTTTCTATGCGATTTAAAAATCCCAGAGCATCTATTTTGTGCCAATTTTTCATGCTTTTTATTTTGTTCTCTAAATCTGTGTCAGAAAAATTGCCCGCTAATTTCATTTTTGTATTCGTCGTGAGGTGAGAGAGGGATTCAACCATCTCGGCTATACCTCTAATGTCGGAAATGCCGCCGACATAGCAGACTTGTTTTTCTTTTTCGTGCCAGTTGGCATGTTTATTATGCAACTCGCCTAATATGGGATAGTTATTAATGTCTATGGTGTTGTTATTGAGTTTTAAGAATTTGTCTCTTATTGATGGTGTAGCTGTAATAATGCCATCAAATTTAGGTGCAGAATACTTTTCGTAGAGGGTAAATAACTTAGAGATAATAACTCGGGTAAATTTATTTAAATAAGGCTTGCTAAAAATTTGTTTAGGGACATCTTCATGGGCATCAAAAATGACTATTTTACCTTTCTTTTTCAGTTTTAATCCGATAGGGATGAGTTCCGGATCATGAAAATGATATAAGTCAGCGTCTAGTTCTAATGCTTTTTTATAAACTTTATCGGTTGTTTTAAAGATTCTATTTAATCGGCCGGGTAATATACCGACATCGATGATAGCAATGTTATTCTTGACTTCATTATCTTTACCATCTGCGACAATAAGCGAGACCTCATGTTCTTTTTGTAAGGCATAACATTCTTTTAGGAAAATACGGATGTCGAAACGTGAATGTACCGAGGTCATGTGTGTAATTTTCATAAGGATATTTTGTTAGTTTTTGTAGGGAATAAAAATAATAATATGCTTAATGCCAGCAGCCCATAGGTCAGTAGCAGTGCTGTAATTGCTGAGTTTGATATTGTGTATACAAAGGGTAGATAGAGTGTCGTTGAAAATTCAAATGGAACCTTTTTTGAGCTCAGGTTCATGGCAAAGATTAATATATTAAATATAAAAAAGTTTATTATTAAACCCAGTGTACCGTATCTGGCGATACCGTCTCCAATAAAGCCAGTATTCGCTGAACCTGAGGTACCATAATAGATTTGAGAAACTATTTGAGGAGCTTCTGTCGTAAATTCACTATTGTTGTTGTAGATATAATCATAAAAGTAATAGGTATTTAATGTTGGTGTGAAGAATACTCTGCGTAGCCAATGTATCAGTGGATCATAAAAATCGAAAATAAAATATAATATCCCGGCAGCAAGGAATAAATAGAGAATGATATTTATCACCGAGTTACTTATCGATCTTGTTCCTTTTATATAGAAGAATAGAATGATAACGGCGAGATTCATGAATGCTATGCTTTTTAATCCTGAGGAGCTGTAGATTAAATAGGAAATCATAATGCTTATTGTAATGAGGACATATTTAATCGGACCTCTGATATAGAGTGAAGCTAATAATAGCAATGGTGAGATAACATATCCCCCATTGGTGATGATGTACATAGTGAGTAGCGGCGTGTTGTCTTTAAAGTGCTGTCTCACGGAATAAACTTTAAATATATTAGGAGGTATTAAACTTAATCCAGGATTACTCATGACGAATAAGAGTACAATAATACCACATCCTATTATCAGTATTTTATATAAATCCCACGGGATTTTTAGTTTCGGCATGGTTATTCTATCTATTATCCGAAAGAATAATATAGATGAGAAAAATAATATGTTTATTGTGCATACGAAAATGATTGAATAGACAGAAGCTGAATTAATCAGTGGGAATATAATTGATACCGGTATAATGTAAGTGATATAGATTAACCATAAAAAAACCATCACGGGATTTTTTTGATTGTTGAGTAAAATGAGTGGTAGAAATGATATCCAACAGAAAAAAATACTTAAGTAACCTTGTGGGGTAATATTATAGCCTCTTACCTCATGGAATGTATCTAATATAAGCACTGAATTCAGGTAGATAATAACCTGATAGATAAATATTTTCAGGATTATTTTAATATTATTTTGCATTTTTGCTGATAAAAAAGTAAATGGATGATAATACTAAGATAGACAGAAAATACATAGTGATGAATTGATAGTATGCCCAACTTGTAGGGCCATGTTTTATGTAATAGTACCCGCCATTAGCGGCGGAGTTATTCCAATTATTATATAAGTCTATTATTTTTTTATTTTTAAAATTTTGATTTCTACCTATTAGATCTTTTAAAAGAAGGGTATGTATTTTATGATATTTAATGTTGCTTGGATTGCCAATTAAATCATAGCTGGACCATTCGTTTTTTATGTCGAACTTAAATATATTATGACTGATTGATTGATATAATTTATCGGATATTTTGGTATTTTCATCTATATTTAGATAATTTTCAAAAGATTCAATACCATAAGTAGAGTAGACCATACCGTTTAATACAAAAGCTAATTGGTCTGAATTGGCTTGAGGATCAACATATTCTTCAATCCAGGGCATATTATCTAATGTTGTTAAACTTCCGCCTTTATGGATAGGCGCGAGTGATGATTGATATAGTAATTTCGAAGTCAGCAAATATTTATCATCACCAAAATAGTCATAAGCTCTTAATAAGAGAATAATGGCATAGGCATCGGTTAGCCCAGACCACCAAGGGGCATAGAGTTTATTATTTTTGTAGCCTTTATATGACCAATCAAAATCATATAAGTAATGACTTTCACCATGAAATAATTTTATATTATTAAATAACCAATCGGCTGAAAATTTAAAATTAGTAATTAATTCATTTTGATTGAATTGAGGTGGCGGTACATTCCATCCCGGTAAGGATGAATCGGTTCGCCATAATATATTGGTGTTATCTTTATTATTTAAGCCTAAAGAAGAGTATATCAGACCATAGTGGACAACATAAAATGGGGATAAGAATGGCTCTGGAATATGAGGTGAGTGAGATAAAGGAAAACCATTGCTATTAAATTCGCGTTGAGTGAATTTCCCTTTCATGACTAGGTTTCTCACATTGCCATTGAATTCGTCTAGCTCATAAGCATATTTATTGAATGTATAGCTGACAATCATCACGATAATGATATAGGGAATTATTTTTATTATGATTTTCTTCATGTTAACCTTCTTTATGCATGAAAGATAATTTTAAAATATAAGCCGTACTTGTCATATAAAGAACAAAACTTGTGAGTGAAAATAATAACAGGGTAAGGTAAATATCGCCTAATAGATATCCAGCAAGGAGGGCGATTAATCTTAATATAATCGATATTGTTTGAATAAATAAATTGCTTTTCTGATGTTCATAAATGGATAAATATATCGATAACGATGAATATATTATTTGTCCGCATAAGTGCGGTATTAAACATAATAGATATTTACCTGATTCAAGCCATTCTTCACCGAAAATAAAGCTTATGATCGGTATGCCCGTGAAGTATGTCACTATAGCGAATAAAATAGCAATGAGCGTTAGACAATAAAATGTCTTTTTTATTTTTAAGAAAGGTGATATAAGTTTGTCTTTTAAGTATCCTTGTAATATAGACGAAACGGTTTGGGTTAATAGTGTAATTGGAGCGCCTGATATTCTGGATGCAATTAAATAAAATCCTGCCGATTTTAGCCCATAGGTGGACATGATAAATAATTGGGGCAGCTCATTACTAAACGTGTTAATTGAAGCCGCAGGAAAATCATAAACTGGAAATCGATAATATTTCTTAGCCAGTAGTCTTATTTTTCTAAGTTCATGTTTGCTGATAATTAAACGATATTTGGATCTTTTACTTAAAAATAGGACACCTAATGATTGACCTAATATTTGGCCTAAGATGAGACTGCTTGCGCCTAAATGGGCAATGCCGCCAATGATTTGGGTGCTAATCATGGCAACTGTTTGCGTTATTTTAGTGATAGAGAGTGCATAGTATTGTTTTTCTCTTATACTATTGAAACTCACTGCCCGATAAAACCCATAAGTGATAATACCTAGTGGGATATAGTATATATAGTTTCCTATAATTATTTTTTCTGGTGTTTTAGATATTGCAAAAACAGTGATAACTATTAGGCTAATGGTTATTGGAATAATGCAAGATAATGTGACTAATGAATTAATTTCACGATTTTTTTCTGATGAACTTATTGAAAATTCATAACGAAGACAAGCACCAACGGCAAAAACACTTAAAAGCGATGAAAAGGAAGCATAAATACCTAATTCTTCCGGTGAAAATAGTCTTGTTAATACTGGCGTTGATAGTAATAATAATATCTGGCTGAATAATGATGAGAGTAATAAGCCAGATATATTCCTCAATAATTTATAATTCATGGATTTTAAATTGAACTGGCAATTTTATTAATTAAATCTACGGATAAATAAGGATGCATCGGCAAACTAATCACTTCTTGTGCAATTTCGTCACCAACAGGCAGAACACTATGGCTGGCCACCGCCGGTTGTTTATTGAGTGGAATAGGGTAATGCACGGCGGTTGGAATGCCTTGTTCTTTTAATTTGTGTTGTAATGCATCGCGGTTTTTAACCCGGATAGTATATTGGGCATAGGCGGAGAGATTATGTGGCTCAATATATGGCGTGGTCAGGATGCCGATGTTATTCAATGCCTGATGATAGTTTTCTGCCACCGTCTGACGTAATGCCATTTCTTCCTCAAATATCTCCAGTTTGGGCAGCAGAATAGCTGCTTGCAGAGTATCTAAACGGCTGTTCACCCCGACTCTGACATGATGATATCGTCGGTCTTGCCCATGACGGGCTATTTGACGAATAATTTTCGCCAGCTCTTCATCATGGGTGAAAATAGCGCCGCCATCGCCGTAACACCCCAACGGTTTGCTGGGGAAGAAACTGGTACATGAAATAGTCGTTAAGTTACAGGAGCGTTTGCCTTTATAAGTCGCGCCAAAACTTTGGGCCGCGTCTTCTATGACGGTCAGGTTATGTTTTGCTGCGATGGCATTAATTTCGTCAAAATCGGCACATTGGCCGAATAAGGAAACCGGAATAATCGCTTTGGTTTTCGGGGTAATTGCGGCTTCGAGTTGCGCCGGATCTAAATTATACGTGGTGGGCTTGACGTCAACATAAACCGGCACCCCGCCCAGTAACGCAACAGTTTCAGCGGTGGCAATGTAGGTAAAGCCGGGGGTAATCACTTCGTCGCCGGGTTTAATGCCAATCGCCATTAAGGCAATTTGCAAGGCGTCGGTGCCATTGGCGCAGGTAATACAATATGGCGCTCCGGTGTAGGCAATCAGCTTTGCTTCTAATTCGTCGACTTCGGGCCCTAAAATATATTTTCCGTGTGTTAATACTTTCTGGATATTCGCGTCAATTTTATCTTTAATTTTAAGTTGCTGTGCTGCCAGATCGGTAAATTGCATGCCTTTATCCTTGCTTATTTAATTCGCACGACAATATGGTTATTGAGTTGATAAACATGATGAGTATGAGGGCAGGCGGTAGTGGCTTGCCCGTGCAGCGGTAAATCGAGTTGTTCACCAAATTCACTCATCCAGCCAATTTGTTTGGCCGGCACACCTACCATCAGGGCATAATCGGGAACATCTTTATTTACTACCGCGCCGGCGCCAATAAAGGCATAAGCGCCAATGGTAGTGCCGCAAATAATGGTACAGTTGGCGCCTAAGGTGGCGCCTTTTTTTACCCGCGTGTTTCGATATTCACTTTTTCTTTCAATTAATGAACGGGGGTTATAGACATTGGTGAACACCATGCTGGGGCCACAAAATACCCCATCTTCCAGATGAACATTGTCATAAACCGAGACATTATTTTGTATTTTGCAGTGATTGCCGATGGTGACTTTATTGCCAATAAAGACATTTTGTCCTAAAGAACAACCTTCGCCGATTTGCGCGCCAGAACAGATATGGGTGAAATGCCAGATACGGCTGTTTTTCCCGATTTGCGCTCCTTCATCAACAATGGCACTGGAATGTATCATTACGTGTTCTGCTGACATGAAACCGGTTCCATTGATTTAATAGGTTAAAGGTAAAGAGATGGTTTTATTATCTCTGGCGGATAAATAGGCGGCGATAAGCAGTTCTAAGGATTTTAAGCCTTCCCGGCCATCGGTTATCGGTTTGGCGTCGCCTTTCATCACCTCAATGACATTTTTATAATAAAGCGGGTGACCAAAGCCATAAACGGAAGTGGTTTCGTAATTGGCGGCTTTGACTTGTTGGTCATACTCTTTTTCGTCAGCGAAATGCCATTCCTGGATTTCATTGACGGCTAAACCCCCCACTCTGACCGTGCCTTTTTCCCCTAAGAGGGTGATTGAACCTTCGAGATTTTGCGGATAAGTGCACATGGTAACGGCCATCGAGCCTAATGTGCCATCCCGCCAGCGGATATTGAGTACCCCGGTATCTTCCGTTTCGATATCTAAGTGGGTCGAGGTCATGGCCTGAACATCTTTGACCGGGCCGATTAGCCATTCAATTAAATCCACATAGTGGCTCGCCTGATTCATGAAGGCGCCGCCATCAAATTCCCAGGTGCCCCGCCAGGCGGCCTGGTCATAATAGGCCTGGGGACGGGTCCAGAAAACATTGAGGTGGACCAGGTGGATTTTGCCAAACCGTTTTTCGCTGACTGCCCGTTTCAGTAATTGCAAGGTGGCATTTAAGCGGTTTTGTTTGACGACAAAGAGGTGTTTTCCGGCTTTATCCGCGGCCTTAACCATGTTTTCCCCATCAGCTAATCGGGTGGCCATCGGCTTTTCGGTGACGACGTGAAAGCCTTTATCAAAACAGGTTATCGCCTGTGCTGGGTGAAGGCCGGATGGGGTGGTCAGGATAATGATATCCGCTGTGATGTTATCTAACATCGTATTTAAGTCGCTGAAACCCGGGACGCCGGTTTTTTCTACTGCTGTGTTTAATGCGTCTTGATCGTTATCACAGACGGCGACTAATTCGGCCGCTTCTTGATGTATTTCCAGAGAATTGAAATGATTTTTAGCGATCCGTCCACAACCGACTAAAGCAAATCTTATCTTTCTGTCGTTGATCGTGCTCAGCATAATCTTATCCTAAGTTAAGCTTTGATAATGTTTGTGTGATTGGGGGAGTATTTACCACGAGTATCGACGACTAATTTGGCGTGATTGATAATTAATTCATAATCAAATTTATCGTGATCGGTGGCTAAAATAACGCAGTCGAAGGTTTTGAGACTATTTTCCGTGATGGGCTGACTGATTAAATTAAAATGATGTTCACGCATTTTCGGAAAGACCGGGACATGCGGATCGGCATATTCAATATTGGCCCCTAATTCGCTTAATTTTTCCATAATATGTACTGAGGGGCTTTCTCTCATATCATCCACATTCTTTTTATAAGCGATGCCGAGGATTAATATGCGGCTGCCATTAATGGATTTATTCGCTTTATTCAGCGCTAATACGGTTTTGGTGACCACATAATCGGGCATGGAGGAATTGACTTCACCGGAGAGTTCAATAAAGCGGGTATTAATACCATATTCTCGGGCTTTCCAGGTTAAATAGAAGGGATCAATTGGAATACAGTGCCCGCCTAATCCGGGGCCGGGATAATAGGGAACAAAGCCGAAAGGTTTGGTTGCTGCGGCTCTAATCACTTCGTGGATATCAATGCCCATTTTATCGGCAACGAGTTTCATTTCGTTGACTAAGCCGATATTGACTGCCCGATGGATATTCTCCAGAAGTTTTGTCATCTCGGCGGCTTTGGTTGAACTGACGGGAACCACCTGGTCAATGGCGTGTTGATACACGGCGATACCGGCTTTTAAGCAGTTTTCCGTGTGGCCGCCGATGACTTTAGGAATGGTGCGGGTTTCGAAATCAGGGTTACCCGGGTCTTCGCGTTCCGGTGAATAGACCAAAAAGATGTCTTCACCGACGGTTAACCCGCTCTCTTCAACTCTGGGTAATAATTCTTCTTCGGTGGTGCCCGGATAAGTAGTACTTTCTAAAGAGAGGACTTGCCCGGCTCTTAAATACGGTTTTACCCTATCGGTGGTGTTAATCACGAAACTAATATCGGGTTCACGGTATTTATTTAACGGCGTTGGGACGCAAAGAATAATGGCATCGCATTGAGCGATGTTGGTGAAATCTGTGGTGGCTTCAAAACCGGTATTTATCGCGTGACTGATTTTGGCGGAGGGAATATGTTCAATGTAACTTTGGCCTTGATTGAGTTTATCTGTTTTTTCTTTATCAATATCGAAACCAATCACTTTAAAGCCGATATCGTTATATCGGAGCATTAACGGTAAGCCAACATAACCCAGGCCAACAATGGCAATGGTGGCGGTTTTATTATCAAATTTCTCGGTGAGAATGTTGAGTGAGGACATATTTTGCCTTTTAAGTAAAAATAAAACTTATGAAAATAAATTACATTTTGTTTTTAATAGGGTGCTATCTATTGCCATAAGTTTTATTTGGCAGGTGAAACTTTAACAAGCTTTTTAAATAGATTGTGTAAGATATATTACTGAAATAATAAATAAGGTAATAATAAAGCTACCGCACTAGGTTATTGGCTCCCAGAACTCCATAGAACGTTATAATTTTATCTACTGTTTTGATTTTTTAATGCTTTTGTCTGCTGTAATAGAAAAGCAATAAAATATAAGGTTTTTTAATGAATAACGGGGGAGGTTAAACCGTCAGACTCATTGGGTCAAGTATAAATAAAATTTATTTATTTAATAAATTTGTATAATAAGCTTAGCGGAAATCTGTATTACCGGCCATGAAGTGGTAGCCAAATAACCAAGCGTAAGCCGCCGAGTGGGCTGTCCTCAGCACGAACCCAACCGCGGTGCTGGTTAATTGCGGTTTCAACAATGGCTAAGCCAAGGCCAGTGCCACCGGATTCTCGATCGCGGGCTTCGTCTGTACGGTAGAAAGGGCGGAATATGTGTTCACGGTCTTCCGGGTTGACGCCTGGGCCGTCATCATCAACGGTAATGGTGATCCCTTGATTATCGGTGTGAAATACGACCGCAATATGGTGGTGGGAGTAGCGTAAGGCATTACGCACGATATTTTCAAAAGCACTGCTAAGTGCTAATGGGTTGCAGTAAATTGCCCAGGAACTCGGTGGTAAGGTTACTTCAAGGGTTTTATCCATCTGTTCAGCTTCGAAGCGGGCATTGTCAAGAATATCGTTCCATAAATCTGTCATTTTGATGTTTTCTCTCAACAGTTCATTTTTATGCTGACTGCGGGAGAGTACTAACAGATCGTTAATCATGCTGTCTAGCCGTTGGGCTTCTGTCTCTATTCTTTCCAGTTCTTTATTTTCACCATGACGGCGGCGAAGTAATGCTGTCGCAAGTTGTAAACGGGTGAGAGGCGTGCGTAGTTCATGGGAGATATCGGAAATTAACCGTTGTTGTGCGGTGACCATTCTTTCCAATACACTGATCATCTGGTTGAAGCTGTTACCGGCGGCCAGAAATTCTTGTGGGCCGGCTTCCAGTTCTGGATGCTGGCGTAAATTACCTTTAGCAACATCGTCTGCGGCATTTTTTAATTTACGGGCAGGCTTAGCCAAACTCCATGCCAGCCATAATAGGAGTGGCGCACTGATTAACATGGTGGCAGTTAATAATAATAGCGGCCGGTCAAACATCAGATTAATAAAATCCGATTGTGGGCTATTCGCTGGACGAACTAAATAAAGTTGATAATGATCTTCTCCATCTCTAATGGAAAAGGGCCCTAGCATTTCAGAGCGGCCATATTTTTTCTTTTTAGGATGATCAGCGTTATCTGATTGTCCAATAAAGTTACGGACAACTTGCATTTCACTTCTTTGTGCGCCAATAACGCGCCCTTCGCTGGTGACCAGTATTAGGCGCTGACTTGGGGGGGCCCATTTTTCAATCGCGCGAAATAAACGGCGCCACCAAAGTAAATCGTTAGCGGGATCTTGAGCTAATTCAGCTTCGATATGTTGTTCCAGCATGACTCCCTGCCGGTATTCATTTTCCAGCATGACTCCCTGCCGGTATTCATTTTCCAGCAGAGAGGTCAGTTGTCTGGAATCCAGTTTCGGCACCATTAATACCAACATTAGGACTAACGCCAGAGTAAACCAAAAAATTGCGAAGATGCGTGCCGTCAAACTGTTTATCATGTCGCAGAAACCATTAAATATCCTCGACCACGTAAGGTCTTAAACCAAGGGAGTCCATCTTCCCGCTCAGGCAATTTACGGCGTAGGTTAGAGATATGCATATCAATTGCGCGGTCAAATGGCGTGAGTCGCTTACCTAATACTTCTTGGCTCAAGTGTTCACGGGAGACAACTTGACCTAAATGTTGAGCTAATAGATAGAGTAAAGTAAATTCGGTACCGGTTAAATCGAGAATTTGATTAGCAAAGTTGGCTTCCTGTCGGCCAGGGTTCAATTGTAGGTTATCGACCTGAAGCGTGGGTGGGCCATTGTCTGTTTGCTGTTGTTCACTCCAGTTTGAGCGGCGAAGAATAGCACGTATACGTGCCACTAGCTCACGATCATTAAATGGTTTGGCAAGATAGTCATCTGCCCCTAATTCTAGTCCCAGAACACGATCCAAATCACTTCCTCGCGCTGTCAGCATGATGACTGGAGTTTGATGGTGTAGACGAAGCTCCTTTAATGTCGTAATGCCATTTTTACGCGGCATCATAATATCGAGTAGTAATAAGTCGATAGAATCGTCAAGGAATTTTAATGCCTGCTCTCCGTCATGAGCGACAACAACGTTAAATCCTTCCATTTCAAGTAATTCTTTTAATAGTGATGTCAGTTCACGGTCATCATCAACTAATAGGATTTTATGCATCGATTACTTCCTCCAAGAGCAAAAATACGATAACAAACTTTGCTATTCCACGACTTTACGTTCTTTTACAAGCCTCTGACGCTAGTTTGCAGCCGCGTAGGTATAGTTGTCCACATTGGACCTAATAGCATCGTTCGGGGAAACGAGGAATTGTTTAATGCGTAACATAGCAGCGTTAGTTTTAGCGTCAATATTTGTTCTTAGCTCGACTGCATCTTTAGCTGGAACAGCAAGTACAATGCACGCTGCTACGGTACCTGGTCATTGTGCACCTTGTGAGTATAAAAATGTAGGAAGTTATCATTATCGTAATAATAACGATATTGGTGATAACGACCATATGTTTAGCGGTATCACTTTAACTGAGCAACAGCGTCAACAGATGCGTGATTTGGTAGGGCAGAAACATCAACCGCACTCATCGATGTCAATGAGTCCCACAGAGCGAGAAGAGATGCGTAAGCTGGTCACTGCGAAGGATTTTGATGGAGTGGCTGTAAAGGCTCTGATTGAAAGGATGATTAGATGTAATGTGGAACACCAGGTTGAAATGGCACGAATCCATCACCAGATGTACCAACTGTTGACGCCTGAGCAACAAGCACAATTGGAACAACATTATCGGCAGCGTATGTCTCAGTTACCGAACTGATTTGTAGTACCCATAGAAGCAAAGTAGTAGCAAACGAGAATTTTTCCTTGCCATAGACACCATCCCTGTCTTTTCCCCCGCCTTTTGGCGGGATTTTTTTATCTGGCTAAGATTAATTCATTTTAAAATCAATCAGATAAAATTTTTGTAAGCAACTGTAAGTAGCGTGGAAATTTTTAAGTGTGGGCACTTTTGAGTGCTACGGTTGCTTGTTACTGCTAAATTTCCATGCCGCCATTCAGTGGGTTTAACGTGATTGCAAATTGCAAATAGTCGGGTGCTAGATGAGCATACGCCATAGTTTGTTGTATATTGGCATGACCGGGTATTTGTTGCAGTGCAACAATGTTTCCACCTTTCATCACAAAATGACTTGCGAATGTGTGGCGTAGAACGTGTGTTGCTACCGCTAAAAACTTCAAGTTTTTGCAATGTCGTTATCATTCCTGATAGACGATACATATCCCGATTTATCGTTGACGCTTTGATCCCATCAGCCAGACGATTACTGCGGTGTTCCAATAAAACATGCTTGTTGAGACGGTTTATAGATGGATCATTTAACTGCCTGATTGTCTTCATCAGTTGTCGTTTTTCTATAGTGTTGTTCTCTGCGGTTTGTCCGTGATATAGCCACCATAAGTTCAGTAAATCACTAAGGTCTTGTCTATCAGTTCTTGTACTGAGTTTTTGAGCATTTGCCATTGAATGACGTTCGAAGGCAATAGCTTCTGTCTTCTTGTTGAATGTTCTCCTGATGCGATTTCCTTGTCGCCCAAGAGGTCTAATGTCCACCATATAACGACCATCATCGAGCTTCTTAATTGGCATAGTGAAGCCCTCCGATGCAACAAATTGATTGACTGTCGATCCAGTCGATTAATTCCTCATGTAGTGTTAGCCAGTTTTCCGGTCTGAGTGGTGTGACGTTTTGATGTCTGCACCATCAGGGGAGAGCGTTGGGCTAATTTGCCCTGATTCTGGGGCAATCTTTCCCGTCATTAGCCAGAGTGTGTATTTTTCAAATTTGGGGTGATTGGTAATTTGTAGGACGGCACTTATTGCTGCAACAGTTTCTGTAAAATAGTTACCCTTTCTTCACTTAATTTTATACTTGGATATCAATGCGCAAATTTGGCTTTTAAATCACCATTTAATACCTTTGTTCGAGTCTGTAGTAAATAATGTGTGCCCCGTTGGCGCCATTGCATTTGCTGTTTTTTCACCATGTGCTTAGATATGACTTCATTGATCGTGGATTCAACGAACGTAGAAGAAATAGGTTCTCCATATCGGTACATTTCCCCATAATTTAGGATCATTACCAGATTATTGATAAAGTCCAGCAGATTTTTGATGTTGTATCAGTGATGGCAGCTCGCAGGACGAGACAGCTACGCTGGCTTGATGCACAGCACAACGTAGCACCTGCCCGCTCAAAGAAGATGACGGGGGTGATTCATCTGTTGATGAAGGATACGCGCAATCAGAATATCGGTATCCCGGATAGTATAGAAAACCGTGTGGCGGTGAAACTCAACCCACATTACACCTGGGACAGATAGGTTATATGTGGCATCTCTGCTAGCGTGTCAAAAAATGCTTCCAGTGCCTCCGTATAATGGTCAGCCTGAGCTTCACCGAACTGCAAAAGTGTATAATCATAAATCCCAGCAAAATCTTCAGCAGCCTGATCCGTGAGCTTATACATTATGTCTGCGTTTCCGTTGTTCCGCTATATCCCGTAGAGTCAGCGAGCTTTCCCCACTTTCCAAGCCAGCAATAACCGCCTTGCGTACAATCTCATCGTAAGCTTCTTGTTGCTCCAGCAAACGCAGCGCCGAACGTATAACTTCACTGGCATTTCCATAACGGCCACTTTCAACCATGTGCTGTACGAACCCGTCAAGTTGTTCGCCCATACTGACAGTAGTAATTTTTCTCATATCTCACCAATGTATTAATAGTTAATACATCATGTATACAGCAGATCAGGCGGCATTACCAACGTTCTGCTTAGTCCGTCCTACCAACCCGATCAGCAATGCCTTCTTTGACCAATAAATTTTGCAGACAATAGTTGCGTTAACTAATTGCCATTTGAGGAGATTTGGCAATAGCTTTTTGCAATGGATAAATCACTGATCTATCGGTCAGAAGAATGGGATTGCACAAATGAATGTTTTTATTCTTATGGTTGATGTAGAGAAAAGTTGGCAGTTATTGCAGCTACCCGGTCACTACCTATATTTATGATAATTAAAGATTTAATTGCTATATATTTTATTTAATATAGTTGATTTATGTAAAGATGGCTTGTATATAAATTTTTTGGCAAGGTGAAGTGACATGAATATCAGTTACTAAAAACGAATATTTTTGGTGCTTGAGCACGTTATTTTAGCTATGAACAATTTCAGCCATATTTGACGTGTGAAGATGTTGAAAAGATACAACGTGCAATAATCAAAATCATCGGCACATCAAGTCTTATCGGTAAATCTGAAAGTTGGCTTTTGGATTCTATCAACTAGAGTATGATTATTCCCCATGAGGGCTTTGTTAGAAATTTTTCCCGCAAAGGGCTTATAACCCCTCATACATATATGAGGGGTTTCAAACTGCTGACAAACCTCGTTGAAAATAAAGGGGTTTCTTTCATTATGAATCATAATGTCTCCATTTTCCTCATTAACCCGGTCTAATCCCCCGTTAGGGCGTTATTTTCACTTCTCCTGCAATAAAATGCTTGTTCTCCAGAAATAAAAGCAACAAAGCATTGCGATCAGCAATGTTATCTTCTTGATATTTTGGGCTGTTGCTGCCAAAAAACACTGTATTTGCACTTTCTGCAACCCACGAAAACGGGTATAACGGTGTCTGTGATGTTGCTTCGTATCCGCGAAACTGCGCTCTATCACCTCCTTTCGTCGTTTGTAGATCTTTATTCCCCCATAGGGTTAATCGGTTTTCTCTGGCCTGCTCTTTACTGGTCTCCCAAATATGGCGGGTTATCATTTTTCAGATTATTGGCAAAGTGCCGGATAAAAAACCAACACTTTGTCAATAATCTGATTGTTTTCTTTGAAAACAACATTGTTGTTATAGGTTATTGTGCTAATGTGACAACACAAATGACAACATTCTTTGAGGCAATAGTGAACGAAGGAGGGTGAATGGAGACGATTCATTTTCGTATTGATGAAGAAACTAAGCGTTTAGCCATGCAAGCTGCCAAACGCCATCAGACAGACTTAACAAAGTTAATGAGACAAAAAGCCGAAGAGTTGGCGAATGAAGAACGTGAGTATCAAAAAAATACCCATGCTCACTGGTTAGAAGCGGAAATTGAGAAAGCAATTGACCGATGTGAAAATGGCTTGGCTCATTTCATCGATGATTCTGAAAGTCATCATCGGATGGCTCTACTGCGTAATAAGCTGAGCAGGGGATAAAGTGATACGTATTTCATGGGAAGAAACCGCCCAAACTGACCGGGAGCAAATTTATTTCTACTTCTTTGAACAGGCTGGGCTGTTATTGGCTGATAAAGTTGATACAAAATTTTCGGAAATGGCTGAACTTCTGAAAGTTAGCCCATATGCAGGCATAAAGGCTCGTAACAGCCCAGATAAACGTTATAGAAAACTCGTTGTCCCTCATTTTCCTTTCATCATGCTCTACCGTTACGATGAGGATATAGAAAATATAAAAATTCTCAGAATATTGCACACCTCCAGAAGAATAACCGGGCTTTTTTAAGTAAAAAACTTTGAGGTGAATCTCAAAAATATTCCAGCCAGATAACTGGGAGCATTTCTTTGTCTGACAGTAAACTGAGTTATAAAAAAGCCCCTCGGCATGCGAAGGGCTTTTTTTGTATATCGATGTGGTCACGGTGTGGATATTTTTGTTTTTAAATCCTTTTATTACAATGTGTTATGTTTGGAAAACAAACACCATCCCTGTCTTTTCCCCCGCCTTTTGGCGGGATTTTTTTATCTGGCTAAGATTAATTCACTTTAAAATCAATCAGATAAAATTTTTGTAAGCAACTGTAAGTAGCGTGGAAATTTTTAAGTGTGGACACTTTTGAGTGCTACGGTTGCTTGTTACTGCTAAATTTCCATGCCGCCATTCAGTGGGTTTAACGTGATTGCAAATAGTCGGGTGCTAGATGAGCATACGCCATACAGGGGCCGTAACCCAAAATCTCAAAAAATTTTGCAGACAATGGTTGTTTAACTAATTGCCATTTGAGGAGATTTGGCAATAGCTTTTTGCAATGGATAAGCCACTGATCTATACGGTCAGAAAAATGGGATAGCACCAAACGAACGTTCAGTGCCTTATATACTAGAATAATATCCTGCCCGTTATAAAAAAAACTTAACTGAGCAGCATTACCTATGTTGAGGCGGCTTTTTACGATGCAATAGTAAGTTTGATTTCCTTTACTCCGCAAACGCTAGCATATTTTAAAATTCTCTCAATGCTTGCCCTATCTGCGTTTTTTTCAAGCCTTGAAATTGTTGGAGGCTTAACTCCCATTCTTTCCGCTACCTGTGCACTTGTTAACCCCGCCTGTTCTCTCCATGATCTCATTTCCTCTTGCAATTGAATATGTAGGTCTAAAGCCTGTTTTGTTTCTTCAAATGCCTTGATAAATGCAGGGTTTCCCTCTCTTTTCTTGGCTTCCAATTTTTCGCGGAAAGTCATTATCTTACTCATTTTAGATCCCCTCTTTCATGCATTTTAATCATGTCTTTTTTTCTATTTATAGCTGTTTGTTTGTCTCTTACATCTGTTTTTTGTGACTTTTTAATAAAGAAACTAAGCATGTAAATAGTGTTTTGTTCTTCCCCGTAGCACCATGTAGCTCGTGTTATGTTGTCTACGTCACTTGTCCTTAATTCGAAAATTTTGTTTCTTTTTTCAAGTAGCTTGCAGTGTGGTTCTCGTAAATCATGCTGTTTATCAGATAATGTATCTATTAACGCATAAAACTTACCTTGTAGTTCTTCTGATAATCCATCTACTTCAGAGTTTGCGGATGGATGGAAAAAAATTTCTATCATGGTTAATCTCCCATTCCACAGTAAATATTAGCCTATAGAGTAATATAGAGCAAAAGGTAATTTTGTATTTAATGTAACTTAAAGGTAGCTGTAAGATCGGGAGATTAATGTACTTGTAGTAGTGATAGTTAATTTTTATTAAGATTTTTTATGATGTTCTGAATTGATAAGCCCCAATTGAACTGCACCCAAAAAGTTGAATATTTCTTTAAATAAATCCTTTTATTACATAGTATTGCGTTGTAAAAATGAACGCTATCTTCGTTTTCCCTCTTCCCACCGGCAGGTTTTTTTATTGTTGTTATTCTAACCAATCCTGTTTATCTTATTTCATTTAACTTAAGTAGATTTGATTGTTCATTTGTGCTCAAAAAGGGAAAAGGTATGTCTGGTAACGAGGTAAAAGATCGGCGTCCGATCAAGACACGCAATGCAGTGTGGGCCAGTAAGATGGCTAAATGGTTGCAATGTAAAGGGGCGACACCAAATGGCATATCTGTTGCCAGCGTTGTTTTTGCTGTATTAGCTGGCGTGTGTTTTGCCGTGTGTTTTTTAGTCGAGTCTTTTTGGTTGACTTCAGTTTTATTGATTATTGGTGCCTTGCTTATTCAAGGCCGACTAATGTGTAATTTATTGGATGGCATGGTTGCTGTTGAAGGGGGATTGAAGACGGCTGCCGGTACTGTTTTTAATGATCTTCCTGATCGTATTGCTGATTCTTTTATTCTGATTGGGGTGGGGTATGGTTTAACACTTTTTCCATTTGCGGTTTCTCTTGGCTGTATTACTGCATTATTAGCTGTTTTGACCGCTTATATTCGCTTATTAGGTGGGACTTGCGGTTTACCTCAGCGTTTCCTCGGTCCGATGGCGAAACAGCATCGGATGGCGTTAATTACTGTTAGTTCAATTGTTGCCGCTTTTTTACCTCAGTTATGGAGCCAGTATCTTTTATTGGCGGTATTAGTCGTTATCACGTTGGGTTGTCTCTGGACATGTGTTCGGCGAACCAGAGTCATATTGAATGAATTACAAGAGAAGGATGCTTGTAATGAATAAACCACAAGCAGGGACACTGGTAAGTAAAGGTATGGGTTCGTTTCTGTCTGGGCTTTGCCGTTTGTTAACAGGAGTGAGAATTCGTTGGATTGGGTGTAAGCCATCGGTAGTTTCCCGAATTTATTATGCTAATCATAGCAGTCATCTGGATGGATTAGTTATCTGGGCTGGATTTCCTCGGGTGTTACGTTCACGGGTGCATCCAGTTGCTGCGCGTGATTATTGGAGTAAAACTTATCTGCGCAGATATTTTATTAATAAAGTTTTTCGGGCTGTGCTTATTGATCGTAAAGGAGAGGATTGTTTAAAGGGAAATACCCTGACACCCATGGAGGATGTATTAAAACGAGGGGAATCTTTAATTTTGTTCCCGGAGGGAACGCGAGGGAGTGGGGAACAAATCAATAAGTTTAAAGGGGGGCTATATTATTTAGCGAAGAAATATCCTGATATTGAGCTTATTCCAGTTTATCTGGAAAATTTAAACAGGGTTTTGCCAAAAGGCTCGGCACTTGTTGTTCCTGTTATTTGCTCGGCAACATTTGGGCAACCTTTGGAAAAGTTAGGTGCAAAAGAGGAAAAAGCTGACTTTTTGCAGAGAGCTCGTCAGGCATTGGAGGCGTTAATATTATGACTATGCTTAATAATAAACTACTCCTGTTGTTGGGTGGTATGTTCGTGCCGTTAATTATTGCCAGTATTGTTGGTGCAATACTTTCCTCCAAATATTCAAGGGATAACAGTAATGCGACAATCGATAATCTGAATGCCCGTATCCGTGGCTGGTGGGGGATGTGTATTATTTGTGTGTTGTCGGTGATTATTGGGCCAATCGGTTCAGTGTTATTATTTGCGAGTATGTCATTTTTCGCTTTACGGGAATTTTTCACTTTGACACCAACACGACGAAGTGACCATGAGGCCATGTTCTGGTGTTTCTTTATTTTTATGCCATTGCAATACGTTGCCGTTGGTATTGAGTGGTATGGCGTATTTTCTATTTTCATTCCTGTTTATGTTTTCCTGTTTTTACCTGCTCGTATTGCATTGGCTGGAGATACAACGAACTTTCTGGAACGGACAGCCAAAATACAGTGGGGTATGTTAGTTGCTGTATTTTGTATTAGCCATGCCCCCGCTTTATTGATGTTAGATATTCCAGGTTATGAAGGGGAGAATGTCGAGTTATTGTTGTTTTTAATGATTGTGGTGCAGATGTCAGATGTCTTGCAATATGTGTTTGGTAAATTATTTGGCAAACATCCTATTGTGCCTAAATTGAGTCCAAATAAAACAGTTGAAGGTTTTGTTGGTGGCATTTTGGTTTCAGTGTTATTAGGAATGTCACTTTATTGGGTGACGCCATTTTCTCCGTGGGAGGCAGGTTTGATGTCATTAGCGATTACGCTGATGGGCTTTATTGGTGGCTTGTGTATGTCGGCGATAAAACGTGATAGTGGCATTAAAGATTTCGGTGAAATGATTGAAGGTCATGGTGGCATGTTAGATAGGATCGATTCGTTATGTTTTGCCGCCCCAGTCTTTTTCCATCTGACACGTTATTTTTATACATAAAGATTAAATAAAAGATCATTTAAAGGTGCTCTTAAATGATCTAGTGTTGAATTATATAATTGCATGAGGTGGTGTATGGCATATCAAATCTTAACAAACACAGCGGCGAGTATTACCGATCTGAAACGTAACCCTATGGGAACATATTTACAGGGAGAAGGTGAGGCTACCGTAATCCTAAACCGAAATGAACCAGTGTTTTATTGTGTGCCGCCTGAATTATTCGCTTACTATCAGGAATTGGCTGAGGATGCTGCATTGAACAAAGTTGCCGATAATCGTTTAAAAGATGCTGAATTTGTTAGTGTGAGCCTTGATGACCTATAGTCTGAAATTTGAAAAGCGAGCTTTAAAGGAGTGGAAGAAGTTAGGTTATCCAGAGGTGAACGACAATGAGATTATCTTGCTCGTCATTGCTATTGGTAAACGGGCCGGAGATTTGGTTTATAAATTGTCGCTCAAGACAGTTGCCCAGTGCGAGCGGGGATATAAGGATAGGATTTCTCGGAGGTTGGTTGATGACCTTAAGAGCTATAGGAGCATAATTAAATGGCTTTTTAGCCAACTTGATCTCAAAAAAGGGACTTATTGTTAATGCAGACTTGGTTTTTTACCGTATTATATGAAAAGTTGAATCAATTCAGCTTGATTGTTTCAGTACGCTGGGTGGTAGCAGGTTAAAAAGGCAGATTTCTCAGGCAAAGTGATCGCATACGGAGTCCGCCGTTAGCGGGTTTGCAATTATTACATCTACAAGTCAGAGGTCGTCATGAGCAATGAGATCAAAAGAATCGGTGTCTTAACGAGTGGCGGTGATGCGCCGGGTATGAATGCAGCTATTCGTGGTGTGGTCCGTGCGGGATTAGCCGAAGGGTTGGAAGTTTTCGGTATTTATGATGGCTATCTTGGCTTGTATGAAAACCGCATGAAGAAACTTGACCGTTTTAGTGTATCCGACATGATTAACCGTGGTGGTACTTTTCTAGGTTCAGCTCGTTTCCCAGAGTTCAGGGATGAGAAGGTTCGTACTGTCGCTATTGAGAACATGAGAAAAAACGGTCTTGATGCTCTGGTTGTTATCGGCGGTGACGGTTCCTATCTTGGCGCGAAAAAACTGACAGAAGCGGGTTTCCCCTGCATTGGTCTGCCGGGCACGATTGATAATGATGTGGCGGGTACCGACTATACCATCGGCTATTTCACGGCGCTGGAAACGGTGGTTGAAGCGATTGACCGTCTGCGTGATACCTCGACTTCCCACAAACGTATTTCCATTGTTGAAGTCATGGGACGTTATTGTGGTGATCTCACTTTGTCAGCCGCTATTGCAGGTGGTTGTGAGTTTATTGTTCTACCGGAAGTCTCATTTAGTTGTGATGAGCTCGTAGCTGAAATTAAAGCGGGTATCGATAAAGGTAAACGCCACGCCATCGTTGCAATTACCGAACATGTTTGTGATGTTTATGAACTTGCGAGACATATCGAAAAAGAGACGCATCATGAAACCCGTGCCACAGTCTTAGGCCATGTTCAGCGTGGTGGTTCCCCGGTTGCCTATGATCGTATTCTGGCTTCCCGTATGGGGGCATATTCCATTCAATTACTGTTGGAAGGTTATGGTGGTCGTTGTGTTGGTATTCAGAACGAGAAACTTGTTCATCATGACATCATTGATGCAGTGCAAAATATGAAACGTGTGTTTAAACAGGATTGGTTGGAAACCGCGAAAAAGTTGTATTGATCACGTTAATCCCGGCAAATCTAAATCCGTTGCAGCCTCGTTGGAGGCTGTAATGTCTCCTTAGTATATTCCTATCGCATATAAATAAATGCTTTTAATTATTTCTGAGTGATAACGCTTTCTGTCAGCCTTGAATTTCATAACAGTTAAAACAGCTTGTGGAGAGATTCAAATGAAAGTCAGATGGCGTGTGGCATTGGCGTTACTATTGATTACCAGTAGCAGCGTATGGGCAAAAGATCTTCAGCTTCTTAATGTTTCCTATGATCCAACCCGCGAGTTATATCAGCAATATAATCAGGCTTTTAGTAATTATTGGCAGCAGAAGACTGGGGATAAAGTGATAATCCGGCAATCTCATGGTGGTTCGGGTAAACAGGCAACTTCTGTTATCAATGGCCTTGAGGCGGATGTGGTGACACTGGCTTTGGCCTATGATGTGGATGCCATTGCGGAACGTGGCCGGATAGCGAAAGCATGGATTAAGCGTTTGCCAGAGAATTCTGCCCCCTATACTTCAACCATTGTTTTTTTAGTGCGGAAAGGTAATCCAAAGCAAATTAAAGACTGGTCAGATTTAGTTCGTCCAGGAGTATCTGTTGTGACACCTAATCCAAAAACATCGGGCGGTGCACGCTGGAATTATTTGGCTGCATGGGGTTATGGGTTGATTCATAACAATCAGGAACAGGACAAAGCGAAAGCGTTTGTTAAAGCCCTTTACCGGAATGTTGAAGTGCTCGATTCTGGCGCAAGAGGAGCGACCAGTACTTTTGTCGAGCGTGGAATCGGTGATGTATTAATTGCCTGGGAGAATGAGGCATTATTAGCGATTAATGCGCTTGATAAAGATAAATTCGAAATTGTGACACCTAGTCTTTCAATTCTGGCTGAGCCGACGGTTTCTGTTGTTGATAAGGTTGTTGATAAACGTCATAGCCGTGAGTTAGCAACAGAATATCTGCAATACCTTTACTCGCCAGTTGGGCAGGAGATAGCGGCTAAAAACTATTATCGACCACGTGATAAAGCGGTTGCTGATAAGTACCGCTCCTCTTTTCCTGCGTTGGAATTATTTACTGTCGATAAGATATTCGGCGGTTGGGGTGAAGCTCAAAAAGTGCATTTTGCGACTGGCGGTGTGTTTGATGAGATTATTCAGCGATAGAAATGAGTAACCGCCGTAGGTGTACGGCGGTCAGTTATCGTTGAAATATGAATTAGGCTTTTTTCGCAGTGGCTGCGGCTTTTACGATAACAGCGAAAGCATTAGCTTTTAGAGATGCACCGCCAACTAATGCACCGTCAATGTCTGGCTGAGCGAATAGTTCAGCGGCATTATCTGCGTTTACAGAGCCGCCGTACTGGATAATGACCTGTTTTGCGATTGCTGCATCTCTCTGCGCAATATGATCACGAATGAATTTGTGCACAGCCTGAGCTTGTGCTGGTGTTGCTGATTTGCCTGTACCAATCGCCCAAACAGGTTCGTAAGCAATGACCGCATCTTGAAATGCTTCTGCGCCCAATGTGTTCAGAACCGCATCAATTTGCCTTGCACATACGCTTTCAGTTTGGCCGGCTTCATTTTCCTGTTCAGTTTCGCCGATGCACAAAACAGGGATTAGACCTTGTTGTTTAAGAATGGAAAATTTTTTCGCAATGAATTCATCACTTTCTTGGTGGTAAGTACGGCGTTCAGAGTGGCCGATAATAATGTATTCTGCGCCAATGTCTTTCAACATTGTGGCGGAAGTTTCACCGGTAAATGCACCAGACAGGTTAACGTCAACGTCCTGTGCACCTAGAGCAATGCGGCTGCCAGCCAGTGCTTGTTTAGCCTGAGAGAGATAAAGCGCTGGTGGCGCGATAGCGACGTCACAGCCGGTAACACTGCTTAATTCTTGACGCAGGCCAGTGATGAGTTCGTTAACCATATGGGTGCTGCCATTCAATTTCCAGTTACCCATAACTAATGGATGTCGCATGTTTTTTCCTCCAACCAGAGAATGTTTAAGTAGTGAGTTGAATGAAATTCATTCTTAAGATCGATTCGGTAGATCGGCGCTCCACAGTATAGTGATCATTGCCAACAATAGCTTTTTTTTATTGCTAAATTTGATTAGTTATCGGGTTCAAATAACCATAGCTTAATCGGTTCAATAGCGAAAGTAAGCGTTTTTTCACTACTATTTACCACAATATAGCGAATAGCGCCGATGTTGTGGCTGTAAAATGGCGATTTTTTGCTGTTTATGAGTAAGTTATCAATATTCTCTTTGCTTTGTTCCTGTGAAAGCGTTGGGTTAAAGTGGCGCATTAGGGCGGTCATGTACTGCTCTGCCAACATTTGGTTTTGCTGAGTTTCAGCGGTATTTTCTGATGGTAGTAATGTCAGTTGCAGGCTTTTGATTTTTTCGCTTCCTCGCTCAAGTACGGCGGAAGAATAGAGTTTTTCATTGATTTTGCTGGCAGCTCGTGTCAGTGGAGGATAAATGTTTTTACTTATGATTACCCGATACTCGCGTAGTGGCAATGTCGGGTTGCGGCGATTATATTTTTCGCGAAATCGCGGGATAGTTTCATCGAAAGAGGGGGCATTCGGCAGAAGATAGGTCGCTTGTACTGTGGGTTCTGTGGTTGTAGATTTATCAGCATTGGCTACCAATGGCAAACCGACGCTGTTTGCCGCTAATATTATGGCTAGAAATTTATTAACGTCCATTTTCATGTTGCCGCTCGCTTAGGTTAAACTGCGCAGAGAAACAGAATACACGATTGGAAAAGAATAGATGACATTACAACAATGGGGTTTTTCATTCAAAGGACGAATTGGGCGTTGTGAATTCTGGATTGGCATTGGTGTTTGCTTGGCTTTGATGTTTGTTATCTTGACTATTCAGGGAATGAATTCTTTGACCATGCACTATGCTGTTTTTGCACTTGTCTTGGTGATGTATCCCGTAGCGGCAATGATGGTTAAGCGTCTGCATGATCGAAATAAGCGAGGAGGCTGGTCGCTGCTTTTATTACTGGCAGGGCTGTTGATTGCTGTTGACTGGGGTGGCATGGCACCGTTCTGGCAATGGGGGATTGGCCGTTTTATCCCCACATTGATCATTGTAATGATGGTGCTTGATTGCGGTGTATTCCGTGGTACGGATGGGCCAAACCGGTTTGGTGAGGCGACAGAGAAAGTGGATTTTATTTCTGTCAAAGATGATTGAAATTACCAATATTGCTCACTGGTGATATGCCCCGGTTTGCGGCGTAAGTGTTTTATCATTCCGCGCTGCTCTTTTAGTAGTTGCTGGGTATCTTTCACCATCTGAGGGTTACCGCATAACATAATATGGCTGTTGTCACTGCTCATCGTAAGTCCGACAGCGGACTCAAGTTCGCCGTTCTCGATCAATGGCGGGATACGGCCAGTCAATGAGCCGGGGTTTTGTTCACGACTGACGATAGTCTGAATTCGTAACTTGCCATTGAGACGTTCAACTAATTGCTGCATTAAGGGCAGATAGCTTAAATCTTGTGTTAGTCTGACCGCATGCACCAATACGATGTTCTTGAATCTATCCAGATGATCGCCTTGCTGGAGGATTGACAGATAAGGGCCAATGGCAGTCCCTGTTGAAAGCATCCATAATGTTTCACAATCAGGTATTTCATCAAGAATAAAAAAGCCTGCGGCTTGTTCTGTTACTAAGAGATCATCACCCGGTTGCAGAGCTGCTAACCGTGGGCTGAGTTTGCCTTCTGGAACCGTCACTAAGTAGAATTCAAGATTATTATCTATCGGGGCATTAACATAAGAGTAGGCCCGTTGCACCCGTTCATCATCTATTTCCATCGCCAGTTTTGCAAACTGACCCGCAGTAAATTCTTCAACCGGTGCATGTATCCTGATGCTGAATAAGGTATTCGTCCAGTGAATAACTTGTGTAACTTTTCCTGTAACCCAGTTTGCCATTGGAACTTATCTCCTATCCCGAAAGAAATCTCCGAACAGTTTGTTTTTACGTCGCTATTTTAATCCTATAGAGATAAATACCATTATCGATTCTGTGTCATAGAAAAATTAACTATTATTTTATTAATGCTGGGTTTATATGTGCATATTTGTTGCCATATGTGGCGTAATTGACTGCAATTTTTTCTGAAAATAAAATTGCGCACTGCTTTTTTCTTTGGTGCAGGAATGTTGTTTCCACTAGCAATAACAGGGGTAATGGAGCCATTTCCTTATCTGGCTGGTGCAGCGGGAGCGCTGGTCGGTGGTTTGCAGAATGTTGGCTCTGGCTTAGTAACCTGGTTATCTGCAATGCTGCCGCAAAATAATCAATTCAGTGTAGGCATGCTGATATTCTTTACGTCAGTTTTGATCTTGCTTTGTTGGTTACCATTGGCACATAGGATGCAACGCCAGGGACATGTCGTTTAATCATATAGTAAAGAAAGGGTGGTAATTTCACCCTTTCTTTATATTAATTAGAATGCGTTAGCCTTTATCTTCCCAATCCTGCGCACGGGCAACTGCTTTTTTCCAGCCATTGTATTTGTAATTACGTTCAGTGGTTTCAATGCTTGGACGGAATTCTTTTTCAATGGTGGCTTTACTTTTCACTTCATCCAGGTCTTTCCAGTAGCCAACTGCCAATCCTGCGAGGAATGCTGCACCCAATGCAGTGCTTTCACGTACCACAGGGCGTTCTACACGGGTGCCAAGAATATCTGATTGGAATTGCATCAGGAAGTTATTGGCAACGGCTCCACCATCTACCCGTAGTGCTTGCAGCCGGGTGCCTGCATCAGCTTGCATAGCGTCCAGTACATCACGGGTCTGATAGGCGATAGATTCCAGCGTCGCACGAATGATGTGATTACTGTTGGTGCCGCGGGTTAGGCCGAAAATTGACCCTCGGGCATAGGGATCCCAATAGGGAGCGCCAAGGCCGGTAAAAGCAGGGACCACATACACGCCGTTACTATTTTTAACTTTAGTGGCAAAATATTCGGAGTCAGCCGCATCTGCAATAAGTTTCAGTTCATCACGCAACCACTGAATAGAGGCACCACCAACGAAAACCGCACCTTCAAGTGCATAGTTCACTTCGCCGCGAGGACCACAGGCAATGGTTGTCAGTAGGCCGTGATTGGAGCGTACGGCATCTGTACCCGTGTTCATCAGTAGGAAACAGCCTGTCCCGTAGGTGTTTTTCGCCATACCCGGTTGGACACAAAGTTGACCATATAGAGCAGCTTGCTGATCACCTGCGATACCTGAGATAGGGATCCGGGTGCCGCCTTTACCGCCGATGTTGGTCTGACCATAAATCTCAGAAGATGAATGAACGCTAGGCAGTAGGGATCGCGGGATTTGTAACTCATCAAGAATATGCTGATCCCACTCCAGATTGTGAATATTGAACAGCATTGTTCGGGAGGCGTTTGTGAAATCGGTAACGTGGACACGGCCTTGAGTCATTTTCCATACCAGCCAAGTATCCACAGTACCGAATAGGAGCTCACCCTTTTCAGCTCGTTCACGGGCGCCTGCGACGTTATCTAAGATCCATTTTACTTTGGTGCCGGAGAAATAAGGGTCTACTACCAGCCCTGTATTCTGGCGAATATATTCTTCTAATCCCTCTTTTTGTTTGAGTTTAGTACACGCGTCTGCGGTACGGCGACATTGCCAAACGATGGCATTGTAAATAGGTTTACCGGTTTCTTTTTCCCAAATAATCGTTGTTTCACGTTGGTTGGTAATCCCAATACCGGCAATCTGATCAGAACTAATATCCGCTTTCGCCAATACTTCTACTAAAGTTGAGCTTTGGGTTGCCCAGATTTCCATTGGATCGTGTTCTACCCAACCCGGTTTAGGATAAATTTGCGTAAACTCTCTTTGGGAAATTGAGATAATATTGGCGTCGTGATCAAGAATTATTGCTCGGGAACTGGTGGTTCCCTGATCAAGAGCGACAATATACTTTTTCTCAATCATATTTTCTGTTGTCATGATAATAACCTGTTCTGGTAATGCTCTACTTTAGGCTTTCTTATTCTTCTGGTCTTCAGTCTTATGAACATCAGATGGTAAATTGCGACCAATAAGTTTGCGGTAGCCAAATGCTCCCACAATACCGCCGATAATAGGGGCGGTCAGAGTAACCAGACAGTAAGGGATTTCACGCCCACCCGTCAGGGCAATATCTCCCCAACCAGCCAGATAAGCAACTAATTTGGGGCCAAAGTCACGGGCCGGGTTCAGCGCGAAACCGGTTAATGGGCCAAATGCACCGCCGATAACGGCAATCACAATACCAATCAGTAACGGGGCCAGAGGACCGCGGGGAATACCGTTGCCGTCGTCAGTCAGCGACAGAATCAAACAGAGCAGAATGGCGGCAATGATAACTTCTATCATAAAAGCCTGAGAAATGGACAGTGGCGCCATTGGGTAAGTAGAGAATACACCTGCTGTAAACAGGCTTTCAGGCGTACCACGAATGATATTGTGTACCTGTTCGTAATCAAGGAATACGCTGTAGTACATCATGTAAATGAGAACGGCAGCGATGAAGCCACCAATCATTTGGGCAATAATGAAAGGGATAACCTTTTTGCCATCAAAACGGGCAAACAACCATAAGGCAATCGTCACTGCTGGGTTAAGGTGAGCACCGGAAACACCTGCGGTGAGATAAACAGCCAACGCAACGCTCATACCCCAAATAATACTGATTTCCCATAAGCCTAATTGCGCGCCGGCAATACGTGCAGCGGCAACACAGCCTACTCCAAGGAAAACCAATAGTGCGGTACCAAGAAACTCAGAGATACATTGTCCGGTTAATGTCGTGCTAGTGGTTTGGCTCATATGTTCTATCCTACAAAGAAGATTTTAGAGGCGTAATTATTATTGTCACCTTTCAGAAATTGAAAAGGAGATTATGTAAATTTATCGTTAATGAGCGGAAACGAGAAATAGCGAAATTAAAATGTGTGTGTTGTGTCAACAAAATGAGCGAATCCGCATTTATCCGCTATTTTGCTAAAAATTAAAGTGTGAGACATTTTGAGCTTTTTATTTGGTAGTTATTTTTCATGTGTTGGGGATGTTGCTAGACAGGGGAGCTTTGGCTACATACAATCAGACAATTGCTTATAAGGGGGAACCGAGAATGTCATTTGAAGTGTTTGAAAAGCTGGAAGCCAAGGTTCAGCAGGCGATTGATACTATTACCCTGCTACAAATGGAAATTGAAGAATTAAAAGAAAAAAATCGATCTTTGTCTCAGGAGATCCAGAATGCAACCAGCGGCCGTGAGTCTCTGGCTCATGAAAATGAGCAATTAAAACAAGAGCAACAAGTATGGCAAGAACGTTTGCGTGCCTTGTTAGGCAAAATGGAAGATGTTCAGTAATTAAAATTTCCAACAGACAAGAGAAGGGCGATCTGAAAAATCGCCCTTAGTTTTATCATACGTTATCATCAGATGATCTCATCTTCTTCGTTATCATCAAGTCCCAGTGGTTCTTCAGACAAAATGATACCGGTGTTATCGGCATACAAATAATCGCCAGAGAAGAAGGTGACACCACCAAAATTCACCCGGATATCGCTTGCACCGGTCCCTTCATCACGACAGCCAGCAGGAATAGCGGCTATAGCTTGAATGCCGAGGTCGAACTCTGCTAACTGGTCAACCTGACGTACAGCACCGTAAACAACAATGCCCTCCCATCCATTTTGCACAGCGAGTTGTGCCAACTCAGCGTTAATTAATGCTTGGCGTACAGAACCACCACCATCTACCAGTAAAATGCGTCCATGACCGTTGTCTTCAAGCAGGTCGTACAGTAACCCGTTGTCTTCAAAGCATTTAACCGTGATGATTTGACCACCAAATGAAGTACGCCCGCCAAAATTGGAGAACATAGGCTCTACCACATTTACTTCTTCTTGATAGATGTCACAAAGCTCGGAAGTATCATATTTCATAGGATTTACGTCTGGTTAAGGTATGGAACAGTAAGTATATCCCTTTCAGGCCGATGTTAGCAAAGTCATCAATTATTAAATTGATATTGTTAACAGGTATCCAGAATGATTAAGTTACAACACCTTCGGAAAAACAGCACAAATATTGTCTAATTAAAAATAAGACCAACTGAAAATAGAATATTAGTCAATAATGCCGCCTTAACCATCTGTCCCAACATTGGTCGCATTCCCTCCGGTGTGGGTTCATTAAGTACATACCACATATGTTTGAACAACCAAGGCAGAGCGAGCAGGAACAACCAGCTTGACCAGCCAGACGGGTTTTGTATGGTGAATAATACCAAGCAGAGTATTGCTGTGATTATTAAACATCCATGATAATGACGGGCTTTTTTAGGGCCGAGACGGACGGCCAGGGTGTTTTTGCCATGCCGTTTGTCATCTTCAATATCACGCAAGTTATTGATATTTAAAACAGCAGCAGAGAGAAGACCACAGGCTGTCGCCGGGAGTATGACAACCGAGTCAAAAAAACCTGCTTGAAGATAATAAGTACCGGCAACACTTAACCAGCCAAAGAAAATCAGTACTGAAATATCGCCAAGTCCCATATAGCCATAAGGCTTTGTACCGACTGTATAGGTAATTGCGGCAATAATTGCTAGCAGGCCAAGTGCCAAAAAACCGAATATATCGCTAGGTTCTTCACAGGCAACGGCAATCAAGGCGCCGCCAGACAGACAAGTTAGCAGGACAATAATCTTCAGCGCTTTTTTCATCTGTGAGATGGTAATAATGCCTTTTTGCATACCCCGTAGTGGCCCGATACGCTTTTCAGTATCACTGCCTTTGATAACATCACCGTAATCATTGGCGAGATTGGACAGAATTTGCAGTATGGCAGCTGTTAATAGCGCTAGTAAGGCGACCGGTAGCTTGAAATGCCCTGTCCAGGCAGCAAGGGCTGAGCCAGTAATAATGGCGGCAAGGGCGAGTGGTAGCGTTTTAGGGCGCAAACTTTCCAGCCATGCTTGAGTTTGACTGATGGAAGTTGATGAGTTCATTTCTGAGTTCACTTACTCCTGTAAATTTATAATGAATCATGGGAGGCAAGCCTCCCATGATTCATTATAGCGGATCAGAAATCGTATATACCGATTATAGGATAAAGCGGCTCAGATCTTCATCTGCAACCAATTCATCTAGATGTTTTTTAACATAGTCGGCATCAATATCAACTGACTGGCCACGGCGTTCGCTGGCTTCGAAGGAGATATCTTCTATCAGCCGCTCAAGCACAGTATGTAGGCGACGGGCCCCGATATTTTCGGTCGATTCATTTACCTGCCATGCGGATTCTGCAATTTTGCTAATGCCATCATCCGTGAAACTGATGATCATACCTTCCGTTTCCATCAGTGCTTTGTACTGCTCCGTCAGGGATGCACTCGGTTCAGTCAGAATACGCTCAAAATCTTTTGTAGTTAGTGCCTGTAACTCCACTCGGATCGGCAGGCGCCCTTGTAATTCAGGGATAAGATCGGAAGGACTGGCAACCTGGAATGCACCTGAGGCGATAAACAGAATGTGGTCTGTTTTTACCATGCCGTGTTTAGTGGATACTGTACAACCTTCCACCAATGGCAACAGGTCACGCTGAACACCTTCACGGGAAACATCAGGGCCTGAAGTCTGACCTCGTTTGCAGATTTTGTCGATTTCATCAATGAAGACAATACCGTGTTGTTCAACGGAATCAATAGCCTGTTGTTTCAATTCTTCCGGGTTAACTAGTTTAGAGGCTTCTTCTTCGATCAGTAGCTTGAAAGCATCCTTGATTTTTAGCTTACGAGATTTGTGTTTCTGACCGGCAAGGTTCTGGAACATAGATTGCAACTGATTTGTCATCTCTTCCATACCCGGAGGCGCCATGATCTCGACGCCCACAGGTGTGGTAGCAACATCAATCTCGATTTCTTTATCATCAAGTTGACCTTCACGTAGTTTCTTACGGAATGCCTGGCGTGCGGCTGATGGCTCGACTTGCGTCTCCGTTTGTCCCCAGTTATTTTTGGCTGGTGGGATCAGGGCATCCAGAATACGCTCTTCTGCCAATTCTTCTGCCCGATAACGGTTTTTTTCGATGGATTGCAGGCGGACCATTTTAACCGCGGCATCGGTCAGATCACGGATGATAGAGTCGACTTCTTTACCAACATAGCCAACTTCGGTGAATTTTGTCGCTTCGACTTTGATAAACGGCGCATTTGCCAGTTTTGCCAGGCGACGGGCGATTTCGGTTTTACCTACCCCAGTCGGACCAATCATCAGGATATTTTTAGGTGTTACTTCGTAGCGCAGCGTTTCATCTAGCTGCATACGACGCCAGCGGTTACGGAGTGCGATAGCTACAGCGCGTTTCGCTTTGTCCTGACCAATAATGTGTTTGTCAAGTTCGCTGACAATTTCGCGTGGAGTCATTTCAGACATACTATCTACCCTTACGCTTTTGAAGGAAGTTCTTCGAAGTTGTGATTATGGTTGGTATAAATGCAGATATCACCGGCAATGGTTAACGCTTTCTCTGCAATTTGTCTGGCGCTGAGATCGGTATTATCCAGCATTGCTCGTGCAGCAGATTGGGCGTATGGGCCACCGGAACCAATGGCAATTAGGTCATTTTCTGGCTGAATGACATCGCCGTTACCTGTAATGATCAGGGAGGTATTTTCATCTGCGACTGCCAGCAGAGCTTCCAGTTTGCGTAGCATGCGATCAGTGCGCCAGTCTTTAGCAAGCTCAACCGCTGCTTTGGTCAGATGCCCTTGGTGCATTTCAAGTTTACGTTCAAACAGTTCAAACAGAGTAAAAGCGTCTGCTGTACCGCCGGCAAAACCCGCGATTACTTTGTCATTATAGAGGCGGCGAACTTTACGGACATTGCCTTTCATGACGGTATTACCCATCGTTGCCTGTCCATCACCACCGATTACGACTTGGCCATTACGGCGAACACTTACGATTGTAGTCACGAGTAAGCCCTTGGTTACAAAAATAGATAAATGTGACGCACGGTACTTTCGACAGTGTATATACCCGTTATCTTTCAAGTTGCCTCTTTGTTGGCTGCACTCGCTCACCCCGGTCACATAGTTAGCTATGCTCCCGGGGATTCGCTCCCTTGCCGTCTCGATGCATCTTGAAATCCATAGGGTATACGGCTATCGAAAATACCGTGTGCACGGTGTTGGCAGTATAGATGGGGGAGAATTATCATTTTTCAACCCCCAGTAACACGGAGAATGCAACCTGATACGCCAGCGCCTTTCAGACGTTCCCGCATTTTTTCTGCGGTGTTTTTACTGTAGGGACCAAGAACAACACGATGCCAGCCGTCTCCCGTTGTGATCTGGCTTTCAATACCCGCAAATGCCAGATTGGCACGTACTGATTCAGCTTGGTCCATATTGCGGAATGAACCACATTGTAAAATCATACGCTGGGCCTTTTCTACGGGCTTAGGTTTACTGGTTTCAGCCGGTGGTAGAGTTTGTGGCTGAACTGGCTGAGTCTGCATTGGTTGTTGTGGTAACGTTTGTCGAGGCTGTAGTTGTGGTCTTGTTTCCAGCAGCTGTTGTGTTTCCGCTGATGGCTTGATGATCACTTGTGAACGCGGCACTTGAACGCCATTGTATGGCACTTCTGGCAGCGAAGTCGCCGGTTGGCGCATATCCGCTTGCATTTGTTCAAGTAACTGCCGTTGCTCTGCGGTCAGCTGAGTTTGTGAATTGATTTGCCCCCCGGATGAGGGATCACGTGGTGTCTCGATGCCAACGGGGCGATTTTCCAATTCTTTGATATAGCGCCAACGTTCTTCTGGTTTTGGTGGTAATCCATTGTTTTGTTGAGAATGTTTTGGCAGTATTTCTGGTTCGCTTTTCTGTTTATTGTGGGTAATAAAGTAAAGGCCACCAATAAAGATAACGACTAAGGCTACCGCGATGGCCAGCGTTGCTTTTGGCAGCCCCTGGGCTTGGTGTTTTTTCTTATCGGTATTTTTACGGCGGGTGTTTGAACGCCCGCGACTCACATAATCTCGTTGTGCCACTGTCTAATTCGCTGAGTAATTTAAGTAAAAGAAAATAAACGATATGTTACTTAACCTGCGGTTATTTGCCTAGCTTTTAGGCGAACAGGTGCTTTGCCGAATAATTAATTCCGATTCCAGTAACTGAGAACCGCCTGAAGTTGTGTGACCCTGGATTTGATCTAGCAACAGTAACATTGCCTTGTGGCCAATTTGATAACTGGGTTGTCCAACGGTTGTCAACGGCGGATCGCTGTACATGGCGAGACTTAAGTTATCAAACCCAATGATTGATAAATCTTCCGGTATTTTTAAGCCCATTCTTTTAGCCTGCCACATCACGCCAATCGCCATAACATCGCTGTGGCAGAAGATGGCTGTAGGGGGATCCAGCAGAGAGAGCAACTGTTCAGTCAGCTTTGCGCCGCTTTCATGGGTAAAGTGACCTTGGACAATATAATCTTCACGAATTGTCCCACCAGAGCGACGCAATGCTTGGATATATCCCTGAAGGCGATAGCGGCAAATCGGTATATTTTCCGGACCGGAGAGGCAGGCAATGCGTTTATGTCCCAATGTTTGTAGATAATGAGTCGCATTGAATGCGGCGGTCAGGTTATCAATATGAATAGTCGGCAGTTCTAGCTCTGGTGCAAATTCGTTTGCCATTACCATTGGTGGTAGGTTTTTTTGTTCTTCTTTGCTGGCATCAAACGGGATATTCGAACCCAGTAGCAACAGACCATCAATTTGTTTGGTGACAATCAGGTTGAGAAACGCGTGTTCCTGTTTTTGCTGATGTTGGCAATCACCGATTAAAACCAGATAGCCATGTTGTTCCGCTGTCTCTTCAATGCCGCAAATCACGTCAGTGAAAAAGGGATCGCTGATATTTGGCACTATCACTAAAATAGTTTTTGACTCACCGCGTTTAAGATTACGGGATAAATTATTTGGGTAATAGCCTACAGCCAGTACAGCTTGTTCCACTTTTTGTCGGGTCTGGGAAGAAACCTTTTCTGGATTCATGAGTGTTCTCGATACTGTTGCGGTAGAAACGCCAGCCACTTCAGCGACATCTTTCATTGTTGCGGAGGTGCCATTCTTTTTCTGCTCCAAAACTCACTCCTCATTTCCTGACTGATTAGTTAAATGATTGTCATTTTCTGGTTGCCGGGAAACCGTCAGTGACTTTAAGGAAAGTAACGACATGCGGTTTAAGGTTATGACAATGTTATTAAGGGATCATTCTAAACAGTTTGGCAAATTCATTTATTCCTTAGTTTGTAAAAAAGTGTGATATAAATCATTTATTCGATATGGCTCGCAAATTAGTGAGTAATTTTTCATTGGTTACGGATTGTTGGGTGTGATTTTTTAAATAGTAAATAAGAGTATGTTTAATCTGCTCAGGTTATGTGTTTTAAAATAGAGGCGATTAATTACTAACTGTCAGTTGGATCAACATCGATATTCCATTTCACTTTTCGGGTTTGCGGTAAAGCTGTTATCTGTGGATAAACCAGTGCCATGATTTTTTGTAAAACAGTTCTGGATGGATGTTGAATTAATAGTTGCCAACGATAACGACCACTTCTTTTTGACTGTAATGCAGGAACCGGGCCCATGATCCATAAGTTATCATCCCGCAAAGGGTGGTGTTCAAAAAGCAGGCGCAGTTGTTGTAAAAAAGCAGGTGCTTGCTGATTATCGTGATCTTCTGACCGTAAGATAATATGGCTGGTAAATGGTGGTAAAAACACACTTTTGCGTTCATCCATAGCTTGAATAGCGAAAGCATCGTAGCCTTTATTGAGCAAAATTTGCAGTAATGGATGGTCAGGATGATGAGTCTG
This sequence comes from Photorhabdus kleinii, assembly GCF_025384885.1. Taxonomy (NCBI): domain Bacteria; kingdom Pseudomonadati; phylum Pseudomonadota; class Gammaproteobacteria; order Enterobacterales; family Morganellaceae; genus Photorhabdus; species Photorhabdus kleinii. Next base: position 8,939 of record NZ_JAJAFY010000005.1, on the reverse strand, counting down.
AAGAACCACTTCTCCTCGTTTACCAGCCCGACCAGCCCGACCAGAAACCTGTGTATAAAGTTGTGCGAAACGTTCTGCTGCCCGAAAATCTGCTGAAAATAAGGCACCATCAACATCGAGTAACGCGACCAGTGTGACATCAGGAAAATGGTGACCTTTTGCCAGCATTTGGGTGCCAATCAGTATACGGGCATTTCCGGCGTGAATGTCAGCCAGTTGTTGTTCCAGTGTTCCTTTGCGGCTAGTGGTATCCCTGTCAATGCGGGTAACAGGTACGTTAGGGAATAGGGCTGAAATACCGTCTTCAAGCTGTTCTGTGCCAAGGCCAACAGGTTGAAGATGAGTAGAACCGCATTGCGGGCACTGACGGGGAACGGGGCGCTGGCTGTCACAATGATGGCAACGTAACTGACGATGGTATTGATGCAGCGTGTAATAATGGTCACAGCGTTGGCATTCTGCAATCCAGCCACATTCATGGCAGAGTAGGGCAGGTGAGTAACCGCGGCGGTTAAGGAAAAGTATGACCTGATTATTGGCTTGTAGGTGTTCTTCAATACGCTTTATTAGTGGTTGAGATAACCCGATTTTGAGTGGTAAGCCTTTTAAGTCCAACAGATGCTGAGTCGCTGGCTGAGCATAACCTGCCCGTTTGGACAATGTTAGCGGGCGGTATTTGCCTTGTTGCACGTTGTAAAGTGTTTCCAGTGCTGGGGTCGCAGAGCCCATGATTACCGGGATATTCTCTTTTTTTGCTCTGAATACCGCTAAATCACGGGCATGGTAACGCCAGCCCTCCTGTTGCTTATAAGAGCTGTCATGTTCTTCATCAATAATGATGATGCCAAGGCAGGCGAAAGGGGTAAATAGGGCTGAGCGTGTACCGATGACAATGGCGTTTTCACCTTGTCGCGCTCGTAGCCATACAGCAAGACGTTCACTGTCATTCAGGGCTGAATGAAGAACATCAACCGGTGCGTTGAAACGTTCACGGAAGCGACGGATGGTCTGTGGTGTCAGGCCAATTTCCGGTACAAGTATCAGCGCTTGTTTACCTTGCTCCAGAATATTTTCCAACACACTGAGATAAACTTCTGTTTTACCTGATCCGGTGATGCCCGCCAGTAACCAGGGAGAGAATTGCTGGTCTTCTGCACGGATAGCACCAACTGCTGTGGCTTGTTCGGTATTCAATTTCAGGCGTTCGCCGGTGATTTGGAAGTGATTTCGCCAGTTCTCAGATTCAGGTTGCACAGGGTATAAATCGATAAGTGACTTCTTTTTGAGCGATTGGAAAGCGCTTTCGCTCAGTTCCAGTTCTGTAATCTGATGGCGATATATTGCTTTACGGCGTAGGGTTGCCAGTACTTGCTGCTGTTTTGGCGAGCGTTTCAGTTGTGCTAGCGGTAATTCAGCGCCTGTTGGCGTGACTTGCCATTGCCATAGTGGAGTTGATTCTGCGGGTTTTCCCTGACGAAGCAGCACCGGCAATGCATGGAACAGGACTTCACCGATGGGGTAATGGTAATAACTGGATGCCCAGAGCAATAATTGCCAAAGGTTTTCTGGAAATAAGGAGTGAGTATCGAGAATAGATTCTATGGTTTTCAGTTGTTCTGCTGGAATATCACTGTTGTCAACTATCCCGGTAACGATACCAATCGCTTTACGTTTGCCAAAAGGGACTGTTACCCGCATTCCTGCAACGGGTAATTGACTCTCTGCGGGTAGCAGATAGTCAAAAGAGCGGGTGAGAGGGACAGGCAGAGCAACCTGAACAACAACCATAAAATTATTCCGTAAAATCAATGGGTAAGTTAAAATGTAATCAAAAATTGATTATAGAGTACCATAGGTGTTGAGTGGATTTCATTGCGAGATAGGCAGATATTCTGTATGATCCGCCGCCTTTGGTACGGAAGATACCAAACTCATTTTATCAACACGACGTGTGGTGTCTGGCGGCAACAGGGCTGGATAGCGACACGGCCTTAACAGAGGTTATCCCATGAAAAAAGGTATTCATCCTAAATATGAAGAAATTACTGCAACCTGCTCTTGCGGTAATGTAATACAAGTTAGATCTACCGCTGGTCACGCTCTGAACCTGGACGTATGCGGCCAATGCCACCCATTCTATACGGGTAAACAACGTGATGTTGCTACTGGTGGTCGTGTTGATCGCTTTAAGAAACGTTTCAATGTTCCAGGTGTCAGCAAATAATTGCAGAATTGAGCCTGTCCATGATGACAGGCCGACTGGTACTAACGCCCGGTGTTTTGCATCGGGCGTTTTGCATTTTAGCCAAAATAAAAAATCCCTGAATTTTTACAGGAGTTTTTTTCGCTACTATCAATATTCCCAGGTATCAGGATCAATACCTAATTCCCGCATGATTTTTTTGGCTGCCTCTGGGATTTCATCATTACGCTCTTTACGTAAATCAGCATCATCGGGTAGCGGCTGTCCAGTAAATGCATGCAGGAATGCTTCACACAGCAATTCACTATTAGTTGCATGACGCAGGTTATTGACCTGGCGACGAGTGCGTTCATCAGTGAGGATTCTCAACACTTTCAAAGGAATCGAGACTGTGATTTTCTTCACTTGTTCGCTTTTTTTGCCATGTTCAGCATAAGGGCTGACATATTCACCGTTCCACTCAGCCATGGGGTACCTTAAATAGTCGTAAAATCATAAAATTAAGCCAGATAACAGCACCAGCTTTCGTTGTGACATATTGCCATTTTATCGTGATTTCCTTATCAATTATACAGTTATAGTATATGCGATAAACTAATGGCTACTGATAAATAAAGCAGCATTAGTTATGATGAATAATTATCCCATTGTCTAATCTAACCGTAAAGAGGTTTAGATGTCTAGATGTATTGACGTCTACTGTGGCAGCGGATATTCTTCCCTGACTTAATTTATGACAGATAGTGGTAGCTGATATGACACGCAAGCCGGCAACAATAGCAGTTCGCAATGGGCTGAATAATGATGAACAGTATGGTTGTGTTGTTCCGCCTATATATCTTTCCAGCACATATAACTTTACTGATTTTAATCAGCCAAGGACACATGATTATTCTCGCAGGAGTAATCCGAGCCGCGATATGGTGCAACAGGCATTAGCTGAGCTGGAGGGGGGAGCGGGTGCTATCATGACCAGCAGTGGAATGTCAGCCATTCACCTGTTATGCACGGTTTTCCTTCAACCTGGCGATCTGTTGGTTGCGCCTCATGACTGTTACGGTGGTAGTTACCGTTTATTTGACAGCCAGACTAAACGCGGTGCTTATGAAGTGGCTTTTGTCGATCAGAGTGATGAACAGGCATTAAAGCAAGTCTTGTCCAAAAAACCAAAGTTGGTATTGATTGAAACGCCCAGTAATCCTTTATTGCGTATTGTCGATATTGCTCATATATGCCAGCTTTCCCATGAGGTAGGTGCGACAGTCATTGTTGATAACACTTTCCTGAGCCCTGTACTACAGAAGCCTTTGGAGTTGGGGGCAGATCTGGTTGTGCATTCCTGTACTAAATATCTTAATGGACATTCTGATGTGATTGCCGGAGCCATTATTGCAAAGGATGAAGAGGTTGCAACGGAGCTCGCTTGGTGGGCGAATAATATTGGTGTGACCGGTGCGGCGTTTGATAGCTACCTGCTGTTGCGCGGCATGCGCACTTTATCGCCACGGGTCCTGCTACAGCAAAAGAATGCATTGGAGATCGTCAATTATCTTCAACAGCAACCGTTAGTGAAAAAACTTTTTTATCCTGCTTTGAAAGATCATCCTGGGCATGAAATTGCTTGTAAGCAACAATTTGGTTTTGGCGCAATGATAAGCTTTGAGTTAGATGGTAGTGAACAGGCGATACGCCGTTTTCTGTCTGAGTTAAAGTTATTTACTTTGGCGGAATCACTGGGCGGTGTGGAAACCTTAATTTCTCATACGGCTACCATGACTCACGCTGGCATGTCAGCACAGGCAAGGGCGGAAGCGGGGATTACGGATTCACTATTGCGTGTTTCTGTGGGTATTGAAGATAGTCAGGATTTAATCGCTGATTTGGAAAATGCATTTCAGGCAGTAGTAAAGGAGTGACCATGAGTGCACTGGTAGTTGCAACGGCGGAAAATGACCGCCAATTACATAAGTTTGGTGGAAGTAGTCTCGCGGATGTGAAATGTTATCAACGGGTAGCCAAGATTATGGCTAATTACAGCCAACCCGGTGATTTAATGGTGGTATCCGCGGCAGGCAGCACGACTAACCAGTTAATTAATTGGCTTAAACTTAGCCAGAGCGACCGTATTTCTGCCCATCAGGTACAGCAGGTTCTGCGCCGTTATCAGCAGGATCTGATTAGAGGTTTGCTACCTGAAACTGTTGCTGAAGAGTTGGTGAAGCGTTTTATTGCCGATCTTGAAAAGCTAAGTGCATTACTGGATAAACCCGTTAGTGATGTGACTTATGCAGAAGTGGTGGGGCACGGAGAGATCTGGTCCGCGCGTTTGATGTCGGCTGTGCTTGAAGTTCAGGGTATTCCTAGCGCTTGGGTGGATGCTCGCCAGTTTTTACGCGCGGAACGGGCGGCTCAGCCGCAAATTGATGTTACCCTTTCCCAACCATTGCTAAATCAGTTGCTAACACAAAACCTAAATAAACGACTGGTGGTGACCGGTTTTATCTCCAGTAATCATGATGGAGAAACGGTGTTATTGGGGCGAAATGGCAGTGACTACTCCGCAACTCAGGTTGGGGCTTTGGCAGGGGCGAGGCGGGTAACCATCTGGAGTGATGTTGCTGGTGTCTACAGTGCTGATCCGAGAAAAGTCAAAGATGCCTGTTTGTTACCACTATTACGCTTGGATGAAGCCAGCGAACTTGCTCGTCTTGCCGCACCCGTGTTGCATGCTCGTACCTTACAGCCTGTTTCCTTCAGTGATATTGATTTGCTATTACGTTGCAGCTACCAGCCGGAGCAAGGATCAACGCGTATTGAAAGGGTTTTGGCTTCTGGGACTGGCGCAAAAATTGTTACTAGTCATGATGATGTTTGCCTAATTGAGTTGCATGTGGCCGCTCATCATGATTTTAAACAGATATACAAAGATATTGATCTGTTGTTAAAGCGAGAACAAATTCGCCCATTGGCGACAGGTATCCATCTAGACTGTAATTTGATTCAGCTCTGTTACACTTCCGAAGTGGTGAATAGTGCATTGTGTGTGCTGGAAGATGCTACGCTTCCGGGGAAACTTTCCCTTAGAGAAGGTTTGGCGCTGGTGGCACTGGTTGGAGCTGGTGTATGCAAGAACCCATTACATTGCCACCGTTTTTATCAGCAACTTAAAGATCAGCCGGTAGAATTTATCTGGCATGCGGAGGATGGCATCAGCCTTGTCGCTGTGTTGCGGACTAATCAGACTGAACATGTGATTCAGGGGTTGCATCAGAGTTTGTTCCGGGCTGAAAAGCGGATTGGTCTGATTTTGTTTGGTAAAGGAAATATTGGCTCTCGTTGGTTGGAGTTATTCGCTCGTGAGCAGAAAAACATTTCGGCTCGCAGTGATTTTGAATTTGTTCTGGCCGGTGTGGCGGATAGTCGCCGGAGTTTACTCGACTATCAAGGGATTGATGCTAGTCGAGCATTAGCTTTTTTTGATGACGAAGCGACAGAATATGATGTTGATGAATTATTTCTGTGGATGCGAGCGCATCCTTATGACGATTTGGTGATCCTAGATGTGACGGCGAGTGAAGAACTAGCTCGATGTTACAGTGATTTTGCCAGTTATGGTTTCCATGTTATCAGTGCCAATAAAATTGCCGGTGCTTCCAGTAGCAGTGATTATCGTTTCATTCGTGATGCATTTACTAAAACAGGTCGCCATTGGTTTTACAATGCAACAGTTGGCGCTGGCTTACCTATCAATCATACCGTGAGGGACTTACGGGAGAGTGGTGATACCATTTTGTCCATTAGTGGCATTTTCTCCGGCACATTATCTTGGCTGTTTCTGCAATTTGATGGTTCAGTACCGTTTAGTGATTTAGTTGAACAGGCGTGGCAACAGGGATTGACAGAACCTGATCCGCGTATTGATTTGTCTGGTCAGGATGTGATGCGTAAATTGATTATCCTTGCCCGTGAAGCAGGGTATGAGATTGAGCCAGAGCAAGTGCGTGTTGAGTCACTGGTGCCGAAAGAAGCAGAATCAGGCTCTATTGAACAATTCTTTGATAATAGCGGTGCTATCAATGCGCAGATGGTGCAGCGATTAGCTGCGGCGCAGGAAATGGGCATGGTGCTGCGTTATGTTGCCCGTTTTAATGCGAATGGTAAGGCAAAGGTGGGTGTTGAGGCGGTACGTCCTGATCACCCATTGGCGTCTTTGCTACCGTGCGACAACGTGTTTGCGATTGAGAGCCGTTGGTATCGTGATAATCCGTTAGTGATCCGTGGGCCGGGGGCAGGTCGGGACGTGACCGCCGGAGCGATTCAGTCTGACCTTAACCGTTTGTCACAACTGCTTTAAGCTTTGTGACTGCTCCCCGCCGTAAAAAACGGCGAGGCTTCCCACTTCTCAGGCCGCCACCGTCTTTATGACGGATTTACGCTGGCCTCCGTGGGCAGAAACGACGAGTCCCGCCGCCTGTAATGCTGTTATGCCCTTGCGCTGGATGTTGATCGCCGCATTGATATCGCGGTCATGTTCGACTCGACAGAAAGGGCATTGCCAGATCCGCTTACGCAGCGGCATTTCCGACACTTTGTGACCACAGCAATGACAGGTTTTCGAGCTGGCGAACCACTGATCCAGTTTGACCAGATGGACCCCCGCCGCTGCGGCTTTGTATTCCAGTTTCATGAGGAAGCCATGCCAGCCCGCATCCCCGATAGCGCGGGCATGGGCTATCCGCTCATGGACTGCGGCCAGACGTAATCGGGCCTTGCTGCGGTTAGCTCTGCCCTTTTGTTTGCGGGACAGCGATTTCTGCTTTCGACGCAGGTTACGGGTGGCGTTGACAATTTCGGGATCTTCACCGCGCTCAAAGCCCTTTGGGCTTTTCGCCTGATATCCCCGCACTGAGCAAGGGTTTACGGCGGTTTTTGCTAAAGATTCCTCGATGAATTTTTTTCCGATTCAGGGTGAATATTCCTCACCGATTTAACTCAACTTTGTTGTTGACTAAAAAATGCCGATCCCTCATCTTATTTGGACGTCTAAACGTATAGGTGTTTAGATGTGCAAATAAAAGTAACTGGCAAATTATTAAGATGGGAAATTATTCCGCTTGTTAACGAGGTGCAGGATATGAGTTTTTTTCACGCAAATCAGCGCGAGGCGCTGAATCAGAATCTGGCTGAACTGGAAGGACAGATCCGTGTTTCATTTGAATTCTTTCCACCGCGTACAGCCGAGATGGAAAAAACCCTGTGGAAATCCATTAATCGCCTGAGCACCCTCAAGCCTAAATTTGTTTCTGTTACTTATGGCGCTAACTCTGGCGAGCGTGATCGTACCCATAGCATAATCAAGGGAATAAAAGAAAAAACCGGCCTTGAAGCGGCTCCGCACCTTACTTGTATTGATGCCAGCCGCGATGAATTGTGCGAAATTGCCCGTGATTATTGGAAAAATGGTATTCGCCATATTGTGGCTTTGCGGGGTGATTTACCGGAAAACAGTGAAAAACCCAAAATGTATGGAGTTGATCTGGTTGAATTACTTAAGAAAGAGGCTGATTTTGATATTTCCGTTGCGGCTTACCCTGAGGTGCATCCTGAGGCAAAAAGTTCTCAGGCTGACTTGATTAGCCTGAAACGAAAAATTGATGCGGGGGCGAACCGTGCTATTACTCAATTCTTCTTTGATGTGGAAAGTTACCTACGTTTTCGTGACCGCTGTGTGACTGCCGGGATTGATGTGGAAATCGTACCGGGAATTTTGCCGGTATCCAATTTCCGTCAGCTTAAACGTTTTGCTGTAATGACTAATGTGCGTATTCCAAGTTGGATGACCAGAATGTTTGATGGGCTGGATGATGATCCTGAAAGCGCAAATTTAGTTGGTGCTTCTATCGCAATGGATATGGTGAAGATTTTAAGCCGCGAAGGTGTGAAGGATTTTCATTTTTATACCTTAAACCGCGCAGAACTGAGTTATGCAATTTGTCATACTTTGGGTGTTCGTCCTTAATCATTGGCTCTTATTAAGAAATGTTGCTTAGTAAGAGCATATTTTTTTCTCAGTATTGTTATAAAGAGTGAATTCTTATTATCGGCGGATTCGACTAATAAATGCAATTGGAGAGCGATTACCCGGACAGCATCGTTGGTGATAACAAGATTCGTCGTATCAAGCAAATCAGTGTTGCATTGCCTGCATTGGTTGGGCCTTATTAGGATATTCAGGCTATGCTCAGCTATGGTGGTGGTATTAAATTACCGATGGCTGTTCAGAATTGGCTGTATCTCATGGCACCAATGATAGTGGTCAGTTTCAACTGGATTTCAATGACGGCAAATATCTGCCATTTGAAGATATTACCTTTGATGATGACGATAGATTGAATCTTCAATTCCTGAATGCCACCGACAAGCAAAAAGCAATATTGCAAACCACGAATGATATTATTTTGCACATTCGTTACACCATCCGTTAATTAATTTCATTATTATATACCCGTTATCTTTCAAGTTGCCTCTTTGTTGGCTGCACTCACTCACCCCAGTCACATAGTTATCTATGCTCCCGGGGATTCTCTCCCTTGCCGTTGCGATGCATCTTGAAATCCATAGGGTATAGAATATCGGATCTCCTTTGGGGGAACCGGGACAAAAGCAATTTGTGAGATATTTATAGAAGGTAAATTTTAAAATTAACTTGATGTTTTATATATTATTTAATATAATA